>JABMRH010000073.1 GCA_013202725.1 Desulfobacteraceae bacterium | reverse complement strand
TTGGAATATTGGTTGACAACTGATCGGTACAGCGGGACGCCCAGGGGGCCTTTATGAGACGCTCTTGATATGTTGGTTAATTCCTTTGCAATCTTTTCACCCAAAAGAGAATTTTTGCTATTTTAGTGGTTATTCGCCTACTCTCCTCAGGGCCTCATCAAGTATTTGTCGCGACAAATATAGCCCTGATCTTATAAGTTCTTCGATAACAGGCCTTGCTTTTGGTATTAAACCCCTTTTCTTGGCAATCAATATGATGCCCAACGTACCGCGTACAGGAATTCTTAGAAGTGATGCGCATTTCCGGCCGTTTAGATCATCAATAAAGGCTTCCATTCCAGGATTTGCATAGGCATATGAAAGTACGGACGATTCACCTGGCCCCAGTGCCCAATCCGAAATAATCTCCGGCGCTGGGGGAGAAGCAACGATTTCAAGCCAGGATGTATTTTCAAGCGATTTAGCCGTAATATCCTGCGGGCCTCGCATCCTGATTTCATGAGCCACTGGTTCAGGGACAAATATGGGACCGGCAAAATGATGTAAGAGGTCCATCTTTTGCCCACGGCTGAAAAAGATGAGCGGGGAAGCATTGATGACGGCTGGATTATCCACGGGAAAATTCCCTGTCCAGGTCTTCAAAATCTATTTGAAATGAATTCTTCCCCATTCTTGCAAGAGCCAATAGGAAATCGGTCCGGTTCAGCCCCGCTATTCTTGCGGCAACTTCCTGGCTTACCTTCCCTTGTTCGTACCAGGCGGCGGCAGCAACAAGTCTCATCTCTCTAGGAAAGTCATCCGGGCCAACCCGTAGAGCTGCAAACACTTTGTCAGGTAGTTCCATGGTCAATGTTGGCATTTATTTAGTTCTCCTTTGCATATCAAATCACATCAATTTTATTATTAGACGGGATGACCCTCCAGAGATAGGCGGGCAAGCAAGGATTGACGAGATAGTTTTAATCTATAATTTATAGTATCTCTTTTTATCCTGTCTAACATTTATTCGGTTCTATAGCATGAAATTTCTTTTGAATCAAGTTATGCAATCGCTTCACAATTTCCCGGCACTCAGAATAGAGCGTTTTGATAATTCTACCTGATTCCGTTTCGGTTTGTCCGGATTGAATCTGACGAGTACAAAAGGGGGGGGTTGAATTTAGGCGTTTCTTTTTTCATTTGTTTGTGGTAGTGAAGTCATGCCACGTTAAGCCACGCTACTTTCGTACATTAGTCTATAAGTTACTGTTAAGCTTTGGTTTATTCCTTTCTGGAAGTTAATCTGCGATAGGGCACTTATGGCAACGTTATCAGACCCTCTTTTCCGGCTGATTCGTTCAGGCTTTTGTCGTAACATGCAAAAACAAATTTTTCGTCAATTCTTTGTTGCACAATTAATGCCGAGGCGAGATGGATGGCATCAAATCCCTTAAGTGGATGTGCGGCTGTCACTCTTTTAATGGTTTTGTTGAGAGCGCTTGTTACATCAACATGAATGAAGCTTTTCCAGTCCTTTTCAAACGCTATGCGTATTGCTTTGAAAATGGATTGATCAATATCAGCTGTTTCCCTTTTTTTTCTATGGATGGCGGCCAATGTTTCCGCATAGGCTACGGTGGAAGTTACAATTGAGTTTGTTTTTTTCCACAAACGTATTACCTCTATGGAACCTTGTTCTTTGAAATATTTCTTAACTATAGCGCTTGTGTCAAGATAGAGAATCATCGCCGATCCTCACTGATCATTTCTGAGACCTGTTTCCCAGGAAGTTCGACAGGGCTGGGGATGTCTCTATTGATCCGCTCTGTAGGCAAATTCACCAAGCCTTCAATTATCAGAGGCTGAAGCACTCGTCTCAAGGATGTCTTTTGGGTATTCTCCGAAACTATACGCGCAATCGGTTTACCCCTATCGGTAATCAGTACCTCTTCACCTTTTTTAACAAGGGTGAGGTAAGAACTCAACTGGTTCTTAAGTTCTTTTATCCCTGCTGTTTTCATAGCGTTCACCTCCACATATTTGTAGCCACTTTGTTGCTATAGTAGCTATAATTAAATTGTGTGTCAAGAACGTTTTAATCCAAGTAAAACTGGAATTTTTCGGCGGTTTTTTAAAAAAGTGGTATAAAAAATCAATTTAGGTTCAGTGTGGTTGGAATATTAAACGGTCTGTTTGGGGGAAATCTTGTCTGTGTGGGTCTGTGGCTAAGAATTAATTTGAAGGGGAATAAAGATAGCCTGTATACAACGATGGATTAGCTATCATGTTTACAATCTCTTTAATGGATGACTCTGCAATAAACTTCAGGATGGAAAACTTCTTCTTCGGCGCGTAAACAGCAGAAATCTTCCCCTTAATCCCGCCCATGCGGCCGGCCCATTCTATTGCGTCTTCGAGATTCCCAAGACGGTCAATGAGCCCAAGATTTTTTGCCTCCTCTCCGGTAAAAATACGTCCGTCGGCAATCCCTTCCACTTTAGATAAATCCATCCCTCTTCCATCAGCAATATCCACAATAAATTGTCTGTGAATCTGGTTGGATAAATTTTGAAGGAGACCTCTTTCATCCTTTGTCATCTCACGAACCGGAGAGCCGATATCCTTGTACTGGCCGCTCTTGATGACAACGGGGACCATGCCTATTTTACGGAGAAGTTCCTGAAAATTTGCAAAACCCATGATAACGCCTATGCTGCCTGTTATAGTGCCTGGATTCGCAATAATACCGTCGGCGCCTGCGGCAACATAATAACCCCCGGAAGCAGCAACAGTGCCCATAGAAGCTATAACCTTCTTTGTTTCGACTGTTTTTCTGATTTCCCTGAAAATTTCCTGCGAAGGCCCGACAGCGCCGCCGGGAGAATCGATACGAATTACTATAGCCTTGATGGAACTGTTTTCACGAAAACATTTAAGACTATGAATTATATCCCTGGAAGAAGTAATATTGCCGGTCAACTCAACTATTCCGACCTTTTCTCCTCCTGATTTTAAAAGATCATCAAAACCGGCATCCTTTACAGCAAGCATAAAGACCAGGGATAAGCAGATAAAAGCCGTAACCATTATTGATGAAAAAGTCAGAATAAAAAAAAGATATGGATGGCGTCTGGAAAACATAAAGTTAATTTCGATGCATAAAATCTCTATCCCTACTTCTTGCTTGACTCATCCTGAAGATTCTCGCGCAGGATATCTCCAAAAGTAGATGTTGCAGGGCTCATGTTGTCTATATATTCACCTAAAAGCGCTTTGTCATCCTCGATATCAAGCCGTTTGATTGAAAGACCAATTCTTCTTTCCTCGCCGTTAATATTCATAACCTTTGCGGTTATGACATCGTTGATATTGAATTCCCCAACAGGGGTTTTTATTTTTTCAGCGCTGATTTCAGATACATGCACAAGACCTTCAATTCCTTCTTCCAATTCCACAAAAACTCCAAAATCGGTAATATTTGTAACTGTGCCTGTAATCTCTTTTCCAACCTCATAACGCTCTGCCACAGTTGTCCAGGGATCTGTTTCGAGCTGTTTGATTCCGAGAGAAAACCTTTCGTTTTCCTTTTCAATATCAAGAACTATAGCCTGAATTACATCCCCTTTATTATACAGCTCGGCTGGATGTTTTATCCGCTTGGTCCAGGAAATATCCGAGATATGAACAAGGCCGTCAATTCCTTCATCTATACCGACAAAAAGACCAAAATCGGTTATATTCTTGACTTTCCCCTCAATGGTTGTCCCAAGAGGATACTTTTCACTAATTATATCCCATGGATTTGGAATAACCTGTTTCATTCCGAGTGAAATGCGTCTGTTATCAGATTTTATATCAAGCACTACGGCCTCAACCACATCTCCAATAGATACAACCTTGGAAGGATGGCGAATCTTTCTGGTCCATGACATCTCAGAAACATGAATCAGTCCTTCAATACCCTCCTCCAATTCTACAAATGCGCCATAATCTGTCAGGCTGACAACCTTGCCGGTAATACGGGAACCAACCGGATATTTTTCTGTAATACTTGCCCATGGGTCCTCGGTAAGTTGTCTCATGCCCAAGGAAACCCTTTCCTTCTCAATATCAAAGCTCAATATCTTGACTGTTATCTCATCGCCGACCGAAAAAAGTTCCGAAGGATGTTTAACACGCCCCCACGAAATGTCCGTAATATGCAGCAGGCCGTCAACACCGCCAAGATCAACGAATACGCCATACTCGGTAATATTCTTTACAATACCTTCAGCAACCTTGCCTTCATGTATGGATTCAAGAGTTGCAGACCTTTTAGATTCGCGTTCCTGTTCAAGAATAACCCGTCTTGATAAAACTATATTGCTGCGCTTTCGATTATATTTTAAAATTTTAAATGTAAAGGTCTTCCCTACCATCTCGTCGAGATTACGGATAGGGCGCAAATCAGCCTGTGAGCCGGGCAAAAAGGCCTGCACTCCGATATCCACGGAAAAGCCGCCCTTTACACGGGCTAAAATAACCCCTTCGACAGTTTCGCCGTTATCGTAAGTGCGCTTAATGTCTTCCCATATCTTTACCTTTGCCGCCTTTTCTTTTGAAAGGACAACACGCTCTTCATCTTCATCCCAGTATTCAACCATCACCTCAACATCGTCTCCTTGAGATGCGTTAATATTACCTTGATCATCCATAAATTCCCGAATCCGTATTTGCCCCTCTGATTTATAGCCGATGTCAACAATCACGTAATCTTTGTCAATGGCAATTATCCTGCCGGCAACAAGCTCTCCTTCTTCGAAACGCTTAAAGCTTTCAGCGTACATATCCTCATAGTTTTCTTCGCTATCGCCGGAATCTTGAACATCTTTTGACACTTGATCATCAACAGGCTGCTCCGTACCAGCCTGATCTGTCAAATCCTCTTTGTCTATCTTTTCGGTTGAATTGTTTTCTGCAAAATTATCCATTAACCAATATTCCCCCTTAACCTGTATTTAATGTCGCAACCAATAAGAGATTGCATAATCTTATTTTTATAACAAATTAACCGCAATAAAACAACCTTTAATTGATGGCATCGCAAAAGCAAGCGCTATCCGGTGTTTTTAGCGATGTGTGAAAGTATAAGCTCAACCACTTCGTCTGCGGAAAGATCGGTTGAATCCACTATTATAGCATCTTCAGCCGGTTTTAATGGGGCCAGAGACCTGGTTCTGTCATTTTCATCCCGTTGGTTGATATCCTGTTCGGTTTCCTCTATTGTCATGGAGGTTTTTGACGATAATTCCTTATAACGCCTTAACGCCCTTGTTTTGCGGGATGCATCTAAAAAAAATTTTATATCGGCGTCTGGAAACACGACAGTGCCCATGTCGCGCCCCTCAAATACAACTCCTTTCCCGGCCCCCATATCCCTTTGCAAATCCAGGAGATATCTCCTTACAACCGGCCTTGCGGAAACAGCCGAGGCAAGCATCGAAATTTCAGGATTTCTTATTTGATCTGTGATATCTTTGTTGTTTGAGAATAGACGTGACCCTTCTTCTGCAAATACGAATTTTAAGTCCATAGACTTGCATAACTTTTCAAGTCCGATATCGTCATCATGGCTTAGTCCTTTAGCTTTTGCTTCAAATGCAACCCCCCTGTAAAGAGCTCCTGTATCAATATATCTGTAACCAAGCCTTTTTGCCAGGCTCCGGCTTACCGTGGTTTTACCCGCCCCTGCCGGGCCGTCTATTGTGATAAGGAGAGGTTGCATAATACCTTCTCAAGCGCGTTAATAAAACGGACATTCTCATTATAAAGTCCGACATTAATTCTAATATAGTTAGGATAACCATAAGATGTCATGGACCTGACAATAACCCCCTGTCTGAGCATCTTTTCAAAAATCTCATCAGCATTTTTCTTAACATTGATCAGAAAAAAATTTGCCTGGGAAGGAAAATATTTAATTCCCAGCCTTTCAAGGGAATCGTACAAGAAATCCAAACCTTCTTGAACAAGATCTACAGTCTTTTGCAAAAATTTTTTATCTTCAATGGCCGCAATAGCGGCTACCTGGGCCAGCGAATTTGCATTAAATGGCAACCTTATCCTGTTTATCAGATCCGCTATTTCCTGAGGCATTATTCCATAGCCGATTCTAAGCCCTGCCAGACCATAAGCCTTGGAAAAGGTGCGAAGCGTAACTATTGCTACATCTGCATTAATATAATCAATGCTTCTTGCGCATTCTTTATCTCGAACAAATTCGATATATGCCTCGTCTACCACAACAACTACTTCGGGAATACTTTCCAGAAAGGTTTCAAGGTCGGTTTTGGAGAAAACGGTTCCGGTTGGATTATTGGGATTGCACAAAAAAATCATGCGGGTTTTTGGAGTAATTCTGCTTTGCATGCTGTTTAAGTCAATTGAAAGTGAATTCAGCGGCACATATACAGGGATAGCTCCGACGCTACGAACCATTATATCGTATATAAGAAATGAGGGCCACGGCATAATCACCTCATCGCCGGCCTGTATTAATGCTCTCGTAAGCATGCCTATAATCTCATCTGAACCGTTTCCTAAAACAATATTCTCCTGCCCGATTCCCAGACTTTCAGAGATTTTTTTTGTTAAATCATGACCGCCGGCATCAGGATACCGATTAAGGTTCTCTATGGCCCCCTTAATAGCCTCAACCGCCCTGGGAGACGGCCCCAGGGGGTTTTCATTTGAAGCAAGCTTTATGGAGTCACTAATGCCGTATTCCCTCTCGAGTTCTTCAAGAGGCTTGCCCGGAGAATACGGCTGTATTGATAGTATATAATCTGGAACTTTCAGGTTCATTTTTCTATGCCTTTATTGAAGTTCCCCGCAACAAGCTGCGGGGAGCTTCGACCGTAAGGAAGTTTGCTATTTTCAGATTCGCTCGCTAACCCCGCAGCAAGCTGCGGAGAATGCGCTCGCTTTTGCGGTTTAGCATCTGATGAAAATAAAATATCAATGCCGGCAAGGTTTATTCCCGCCTGTTTACAAAAATTTTTTACCGAAACAGCGGCCATCTCCTGCAAGTCCGGATCAGAATCAAAATCTATAACTGCTCCTTGCGACAGGTTTGAGCAAAATCCTTCCCTGTTTTTCAAAACGCGCCAGTAGGTAATTATCTTCCGATTTATGATGACGACTCTTAATGACCTGTTTTGAGATGGGATATACTCCTGTATTAAAAAACCTGCCTGCCCTGTCCTTTCATAGATAGCGGCTTTTTGCAAAACCTCCTGAAGATCTTCTGCCGACTTTATTAAATAAACATTTTCCCCTTCTCCACCCCAGTCAAACTTGAATACAAAAGGAAAATCAAACCCAAATTTCGCAAGGATTATTTGGAAATCCTTGCCAATGGCGTCATTGCGAGCGATAGCGAAGCAATCTTTGGGTGATAAGATTGCCACGTCGCTCCGCTCCTCGCAATGACATTTTGAGAAGCTTGCAAAATTCGGGATAAAAGAATCTGTATTGCGAAATATCACTGTTTCTGGAAGTGAAACCCCTTTATTCTGAAACAGCTTTGTCTGACCGGTTTTACCTGGATATTTAAACTTTGCATCATAATTAGGGAAGACATTTGCGCAGTTGCCACGCGCCATTTCGTACAGAGATTTATAGCATCCCTGAGGCAGGATAACGGCATCAGCAGCCTTAATAGCAGCAAGATCATCAGCGCCGGGCTTGCGTCCAGCGCATATTATATTCTTGTCCGCTACAAAGCATGGATGAAATGACAGAATCATCAGTAACCAAAATTCCTCAGCGCCTTGGTATCTTTACTCCATTCTTTCTGCACACGCACAAAAAGCTTTAGAAACACTTTGGAGCCAACCATTTTTTCTATATCTTTGCGCGCCTGTTCGCCGATATTTTTCAGCTTACTGCCGCCTTTCCCGATTATGATTCCTTTCTGGGATGCACGCTCAACATGAATAGTAGCATTAATCATTACAAGCGCTCCCTTTTTTTTTGTTGAAAAAGAATCTATTGTTACTGCTGTGGAATAAGGTATTTCCTGACCTGTAAGGCGAAAAACCTTTTCCCGAATCATTTCTGCGGCAATAAATCGTTCCGGCATATCGGTTAAAGTATCTTCCGGAAAAAAAGGCGGTCCATCCGGCAAAAGTCTTTCCATAGATTCAAGAAGCAGTTCAACCTGGTCACCATGTTTTGCGGAAATCGGCACTATAGTCTCAAAAGGATAGGCCTTTGCCCATTTATCTATTACGGCAAGGAGCTCAGATTTGTTAACAAGATCTATTTTGTTAAGAGCAAGGATAACGCATCTTTTCTGTTTCTCAAGCTTCTTTACAATAAAACTCTCGGAATCCGGATCCGGTTTTGACACATCAACAAGAATAAGCGCTATGTCCACATCGCCAAGGGCTGAAAGGGCTACATCCACAATTCTGACGTTCAGATTTCCTTTTGCCCTGTGCATACCGGGTGTATCGATAAAAACAATCTGAGAAAAGGGTCTATGAACTACTCCTATTATGCGGTTACGTGTAGTCTGGGGTTTTTGGGAAGTAATAGATATCTTTTCGCCGAGCATCAGGTTTAAAAGGGTGGATTTTCCTGCATTAGGCGCGCCTACAATTGCTACAAATCCGGATTTAAAGTCAGTAGAGCTATTATTTATATTTTTCATTCTTCACTTTACATGGTGTTCACTTCACTTAGTTGTGAATCCCTCAATCCCTCAATCCCTTAATTCATAACAATTTCTCAACCGCATCCCAAACATCATTTTTCCCGCGGCCTGTTTTTGCAGAAAAGAGGATCAGATTATCTTTATCCACATTAAGTGTTTCTGCTATAGCAAGCTGCTGCTTTATCTGTTTTGTCTTTGAAAGCTTGTCGGTCTTTGTCAGAACCAAGATGGGTGGAATATCAAAACGGCTGAGCCATGCAATAAATTCCAATTCTTCTATACCGGGT
>JABMRH010000072.1 GCA_013202725.1 Desulfobacteraceae bacterium | reverse complement strand
GGAGCTTTCAATCAGCGTAATAGTCTTTGCAAGTACAGGCCTGTCCCGCTTCAGCGCCCCCTGGATATAATATTGAGGATTATCCGCAATCATTTTTTAGTATTTAAATATTTAATCATTAACCCTTTTTTATCACCGCAGAGCCGCAGAGAACGCTGAGAAATTTATTCTTTTAAATTGTCGTGAGAGGCGACAATTTAAAAAACCAATCTGTTTAATGACAATCTTAATAATGCGTTTCTTTTTGTTTTCCGTCCTCTCAACGGAAAATAAAAAAACTCTTAATCTCAGCGTTCTTTGCGGCTCTGCGGTAAAATATAATTTTTTGCATTTTTCTCCAATACATCCATCGTCTTATTCGCCGACTCCGTCAAAGCCGTTCCTGGACCGAATATCCCTTTTACGCCTGCATCATAAAGAAAATCATAATCACCCGGCGGTATTACACCTCCGACAAAGACCATAATATTCCCGGCGCCTTTCTTTTTCAGGGCATCTATAAGCTGTGGAACAAGAATTTTATGGCCCGCGGCAAGGCTTGAGACTCCCACAACGTGCACATCATTCTCAACAGCTATATTGGCTGCTTCCTCCGGAGCCTGAAACATGGGGCTGATATCCACATCAAATCCAAAGTCGGCATACGCTGTGGCAACAACTTTAATCCCTCGATCATGACCGTCCTGCCCCATTTTTGTGACAAGTATTCTCGGCCTTCTCCCCTCTTTTTCCATAAATGCCCCTGTTCTTTTCCTGATCGAAGCGATTATTTCGCTGTCTCCATATTCAGCGGAATAAACCCCTGATATACACTGATTTGTGGCCACATATCGCCCAAAAACCTTTTCCATGGCATCCGTGATCTCTCCAACTGTTGCCCTTGCTCTGACAGCGGGAATGCATGTTTCAAGGAGATTCCATCCGGATTCAGCACATTTCGTAACAGCCTCAAGAGCCTTTTCCACAACAGCGAAATCCCGTTTTGCCTTTATCTCTTCTAATCTTGCGACCTGCTCATCACGAACAGAGTCTGAAACCTCCAGAACATCAAGCAGAGCTTCTTCTTCCTCTATCCGGTATTTATTTACACCCACGATAACATCCTTGCCCTGGTCTATCCGTGCCTGCTTTCTGGCTGCTGATTCCTCTATTCTCATCTTCGGCATCCCGGATTCTATAGCCGTGGCCATTCCTCCCAGATCCTCCACCTCCTTAATGATCTTTTTTACCTCCTGGATTATTCCGTGGGTCAATGCTTCCACATAATATGAACCGCCAAGCGGATCGACCACATGACATATCCGGGATTCCTCCTGAACTATCAACTGGGTATTTCTGGCGATCCTGGCGGAAAAATCGGTGGGAAGGCCCACGGCCTCGTCAAAGGAGTTGGTGTGAAGCGACTGGGTTCCTCCCAGAGCAGCGGACATACATTCAAGGGTTGTGCGTATGATATTATTATAAGGGTCCTGCTGGGTGAGACTCCATCCTGAAGTCTGGCAGTGGGTCCTAAGCATGAGAGATTTGGTATTTTTCGGGTTAAACCTGCCTATTATCTCCGCCCATAAAAAACGGGCAGCCCTTAACATGGCAATATCCATGAAAAAGTTCATCCCTATGCCGAAGAAAAAGGAAAGGCGCGGAGCAAAAGTATCGATATCAAGTCCCGCAGCAAGGGCCGCCTTTACATATTCCAGCCCGTCGGCCAGCGTAAAGGCTGTTTGAAGAACCGAATCCGCTCCCGCCTCCATCATATGGTAACCGCTTATGCTGACTGTATTGTATTTTGGCATATTTTCCGAGCAGTATTTGATAATATCTGAAACTATCCGCATGGAGGGTTTGGGAGGATATATATATGTGTTTCTTGTCAGATATTCCTTTAATATGTCGTTTTGAATAGTCCCTTTTAACTTATCCGCAGATACGCCCTGCTCTTCAGCGGCAACTATATATCCTGCCAAAACAGGCAGCACAGCTCCGTTCATGGTCATGGAAACAGACATCTCATCTAAGGGGATCTGATCGAAAAGGATTTTCATATCCTCTACAGAATCAATTGCCACGCCGGCCTTTCCAATATCCCCCACTACCCTTGGATGATCCGAGTCATAACCTCTGTGAGTGGCCAGATCAAAAGCCACTGAAAGCCCTTTCTGGCCTGCGGCAAGGTTTTTCCTGTAAAACTCATTAGACTTCTTTGCCGTGGAAAAACCGGCATACTGGCGGATTGTCCACGGCCGCCCGGCATACATGGTGGCTCTCACTCCACGGGTATAAGGAGCAAACCCGGGAAGTGTATTCACGGATTCAAGCCCTTCCACGTCTTCGGCGGTGTAAAGTGGTTTTACCGGTATGCCTTCAGGTGTCATCCAGTCAAGCGAGTCAACAGATCTCCCCCTTAGCTCCTTCTCCGCAAGCTCAGTCCATTTCTCTTTATCCGAAAGCTTAAACATAATCTGTTCCCTTTTACAGGGTTCAAGGTTCACAGTTCACGGTTTACGGTTCACGGTTCACGGTTTACGGTTCACGGTTGCTGGTTACTGGTTACTCGTTGCTGGTTCTCCGATTTTTAATGTCCGACCCATGTATTCCAGTATTCCAGTATTCCAATCCCCTAATCCTTAACACCTATCTCTCACACAATTCAACCAAAACACCGTTTGTTGCTTTTGGATGCAGAAAAGCTATTTTTGCGCCTCCAGCACCCTTTCTCGGTTTTTCATCAACAAGCCTTACACCTTTTTCCTTTAATTCTTTCAAAGCCTCTTCTATGTTTTCAACACGCAAAGCAATGTGATGTATCCCTTCTCCCCTCTTTTCCAGATATCTCCCGATAGGCCCATCAGGGTCGGTAGTTTCAAGCAGCTCGATCTCACTTTCTCCAATCGGAAAAAAAGTAGTAATAATCTTCTCCTCTGCAATTGCTTCAGAGTCTTCAAGCCAAAGCCCCAGAATGTCGCCCCAGAATTTTTTTCCTTTAGTTATGCTTTTTACTGCGATCCCGATATGATCAATCTTCAACACTTTCATAAAATCTCCTTTTTATATAATATTTCACCACAGAGATCACAGAGCACACAGAGAAAAAAACAATCACGAAAGTACGAAAACACGAAATGTGTTAAGAAACTCCTGTTTCCTGGTTGCTGGTTCTCCGACCTCTGACCTCTGTTTCTTTTTTTTCATTCGATGTTGGACG
>JABMRH010000071.1 GCA_013202725.1 Desulfobacteraceae bacterium | reverse complement strand
TAACGGCGTTATCGAGCTTACAACTTCCATCAACATTCCTCTTTTTTACTGAACTAAAAACCTACCGGAATGGCAAATTGAATTACAGATGAAATGATTTTTCCACTAAATGGGCCAAGTATCAATATTAGAGCCGCCATAATTAGTATAGGAATCAACATACTTAATGGTGCTTCATTCATAACTATTTCCGCATGTCCATGTGAAGATGCATGTACCTCAACATGGCCAAGTTCTTCTGCTCCATGCTCTGCATGGGGATAAAAGTATGCGTATTCAATAACTCTGAAAAAGAGTATGGCATTTACTAAACTGCTTATTAAAAGAGTTACCGCAAAGACCCATTGATTTGCCTCAATTGCCCCAAGAACCAAATACCACTTGCTAAAAAACCCACATGCAGGAGGAAGCCCTATCATTGAAAGAGCGGTTATGGTAAAAGCTGCCATTGTAAAAGGCATTTTTTGATTCATATGCCTGAATTGCGTTATATCTGTTATTCCTGTTTTGTATGAAATTGCACCCACTATCAAAAATAAACATGCCATCATTGCAGCATCATTCATGATATGCAGAATAGCGCCTGTAAGACCAATGCGATTACCCACACTTATACCCAGAACTATGTACCCTACTTCCGCTACAAGTATATATACCAGCATCTTCTTGAGGTTTTTCTGGGAAAGCGCACGTATACCTCCCACAAAAATAGCTATTACCGCAAGCCAGCCACAGATTAAACCAACAGGCAACATTTCAAAAGAGAAGACCGGCTGGAATATGGTAAACATAATCCTAATCATAACATAAGCAGCCACTTTGGTCATTAATGGTGCGATTAAAGAACTTACGGAATCCGGTGCAAGGCTATATGCATCAGGAAGCCACATATGAAGCGGGAAAAGCGCCATCTTAACGCATACCCCAACAAGCAGAAAGGCAAATGCCACAAGAATAACCTTGGAGTGATACAAGTCCGGTAGGATATTAGCCAGATCCGCCATGTTCAGGGAGCCGGTTGCTATGTAAAGATACCCAACGCCTAACAGGTA
This sequence comes from Desulfobacteraceae bacterium, assembly GCA_013202725.1. Classification (GTDB taxonomy): domain Bacteria; phylum Desulfobacterota; class Desulfobacteria; order Desulfobacterales; family ETH-SRB1; genus Desulfaltia. The sequence goes on along the minus strand of JABMRH010000071.1, from coordinate 3,318 downwards.
AAAGCAGGCGCCTATAGTACCCATAATGACATAATTGAAGGAGGCCAATGGCGCACCATCCTTACCGATCGCTATTAAGGCATAGCAAGAAATAGCGGAAATCTCCAAAAATACAAAGAGATTGAATACATCACCCGTGATCACAATTCCCATGAGTCCGGTAACAAGAAGCAAAAAGAGACTATAGAACGCGGGGTCCTTTCCGGGCATCTCCTTTTCAAGAATTTTCTTTGAGGAGATAACCACTAAAAGGCTGATGAACGATATGATTATGAGCATAAAACTGTTCAGATAATCGACCACATACTCTATACCCCAGGGAGGCTGCCAGCCCCCTATCCAGTAACGGATAGTGCCGTTGGCCATCACATCCTTCATGATCCCAATGGAAAGCAGAAAACATCCTATAAGGATGGCAATAGCCAATTTATAACAATAGTTCTTGTTAAACCAACCGATTGCAAACACAATAAGGGCCGAAAAGAACGGTAACATGATAATTAGTGCAGGATATTGCGCGCTCATTTTCTCTTCCAATCTTTATAATTAGACAACGGCTTTTTTCCTGATCTCTATGATTTCGTCCTCTTCAAGGGTCCCGTATCTCCTGAAAATCATGATTACCAATGCGAGTGCAACACCAAATGTGGCTACCATAACCACGATTGCCGTGAGCATCAGGACATGGGGGAGGGGGTTTACATATTGTATGGCATGAACAGTGCCGGGGATAGCATGACCATGTAAATGTGGATCTCCCATCACAATAGGAATAGTAGCGCCTTTTTTCGCGGCGGTAGAGATAAAAAAAAGAATGACCGCGGTTTGAAATATAGTCATTCCCACAACCTTTTTAGCCAGATTGTTCTTGGCGATCATGGCATAAAGCCCTATCATCATCAAGATGATATAGATCCAGTAATTATACTTGGCAATTATGAATTCCATTACTTTAATGCCTCCTCATGCTCGCCTCTTGATGCAAGATCAAGAAAGATGGAAACCAAACAGGCTGCGACAGTAATTTCAACGCCGATCTCCACGCCTAAAATTCCGAGCGCTCTTGCTTCTTCCGGGCCAACCGGTAAGATTTTGGAAAGAACACTGTAATCTAAAAAATTAGCGCCAAGGATCAAGCACAAGAGACCGATCCCGGCATATACAAAAACGCCCGCGCTGTTTAACACAATATTCCATTTTTCGGTTAACCGGCTTTTCGCCTCTTTTATATCATATGCAATAACAAGGAGTATAAAACTTGCTGCAACAAGAACTCCCCCCTGAAAACCTCCTCCAGGACTGTAATGCCCGAGGCAAAGCACGTACAAACCAAATGCCTGAATAAACGGCGTTAACAGCCTCGACAATGTCTCAATAATTATATCATCATGTTTGTTTATCACTTGTGTTGCCTCCTTCTAAGTAGCATCAGGCATCCTATCCCTGCAACAAAGACAACCATTAACTCCCCCATTGTATCATATCCCCTGTAGTCGGCAAGGACCGCTGTAACCATATTGGGAGTATGTGTTTCTTCATCTCCTTTCTCTATGTACCTCGGAGAAACATGCGTGCTTGCAGGGGAATTCGGATCAGCCCAGTCAGGCATATCAACCGTGGCATACATAAGGAGAGCTCCTGTAAAAATTACGACGCACAAAGCTAACAGTCTCAATCTTTTGTCCTCCTTGTGGTATGGTATATTGCGGCAACAAAGAATATCGTGCTGACACCGGCCCCGACAGTCGCCTCGGTAAAGGCAACGTCAACAGCGCCCATCTCAGCCCAGATCAGGCACATGAGAAAACTATAGGCCCCAAGGATAATAGCCGAGCTTAACAGATCCTTTACAGTAATTGAGGCGATCGCACAGATCACGACAAGTGAAAGCAATACAAGATCAAGCTGCCAAATCATCTTGCACCCTCCTTTGTCCATGGCACAACCCCGGAGTCAAGCCCAGCCTTGAAAATTGCATGGGTAGCCGTAGGGTTGGCTAAAAAGATGAACACAGCAATAAAAATAATTTTTATGGAAGTTAGAATACTTTCAAGTTCAAACCCGCCTTCAAAAAGTGTGTATATAGCTAAACCCACAACCACCAGAAGAGCGCCAAGGGTATCTCCTTTTCCAGTGGCATGCATCCTGGCATAAAAGTCAGGAAACCGCAGAAGCCCTATGCTTGCCGCAAAAAAGAAAAAAAGGCCGCTTACAACAAAAATTATGGTTACTATTTCCATTTATGAAGCTCCTCCTTTTCTTTCCTGAAAATATTTTGAACCAGGCAGTATGCTTTTGCGTATCCTAAAGAATTTCGCGGCCCCAAGTGTTGCAATAAAAATCAGTAAAGCATAAGCCAATGCGATATCCACAAACATTTCTACCCTGCCATAGATCGTCCCCATAAGGATAAGAAGCGCAGCAGTTTTAGAGCCAATAGCGCCAACAGATATTATCCTGTCCATAACAGTAGGCCCAAAAACAACCCGATAAAGACAGATCAGAACTAAAACGCCTAATATTAGACTGCTGACCAAAAAGAAAACGTCCATTTTTTAGTCCTCCGAAAAAATATGCGCAACTCTTTGTTCCATCTCGCCAGACAATAAATCATCCGCAACGGGCTGACTAAGGGCGTGAACAAGGAATTCATCTCCCACTATATCTGCTGTGATAGTACCTGGGGTCAGGGTAATAGAGTTTGCAAATGTAACTTTTGAGATATCTGATTTTAAATTTACTTTAAATCTGATTAACTGAGGATTAATGAGCTCGGACATTTTGGGGCTAAGTGCCAGACGTGCTACATGAAGGTTGGCAAGTACGATCTGGTATATGAGCCAGGGAATATAAGCTATAAACCGTACAACTTCTTTTCCTCTCCCCTTCCTGCTTTCTTTAAATAGAAGGTCGCCAGATAAATATGTAACAATCAGGCATGAAATAACTCCGAGCGCGGCATGAAATAGATCAAACTTTCCTGCCATAACCATCCAGAAAATAAAAAGGATGATAAAAGTGGCTATTAATCTCATAATACACCCTATTATTGTAAATTGGAAAGCTATTCTATTCGACTGAAGAATATAAAGACGTTTGCTTATACAATAGCAACACAAAATGTGTCAAGAATTTTTTTCTTCACCCTATCTGCTCCTTGCAATTTATTATCACAAGAATTATAATAAATTTGTCAGCATCAAAAGAGTTGAAAACCACATGCATCGAAAAAATACAGAAAAAGTAAGGGTTATAAAGGATTCCTGCCTGCTTGGAGCGCATTTTTCAATTGCAAAGGGCCTGCACAACGCTCTGTAT
>JABMRH010000070.1 GCA_013202725.1 Desulfobacteraceae bacterium | reverse complement strand
TCCTTACGGTCGAAGAATCCCTGTAGCTTGCTAAATGGTTCTTCAAAAACAGATATCTTTACCAAAACATATTAGAAATTATCATGTAAGTTCAAACATAACAGCTTCGCAAAAAGTCCAAAATCCTGATAACCCGCGTTCAAAAAGGAAAATCTATGCTATCAAGTTATGTTGAAACTTTTGTGGTCTGAAACGGAGTCACCGCCTGCAGAAGATATCCATCAGGACAGAAAAGGATAGGGGACTTGCAGTCAGGGCACTCTTTGATTGCACCTTCCCCCAACGGCCCTCCTTTAAATGTGACCATGATTTCAGCTTTACAGTTGGGGCAATTCCTCGTTACTTCTTTGCTCATTTCATCCTCCTCACATCTCATTTTAATCCACAGATTACGCAGATTACACAGATTCTTTTAAAAACCAGGTCCCATTCACGTGGGATCGTTGGTCTCTTATTGATATACCACACCTGAATTGTTGCCGGCCATGTCCAACCGGCAGTTCTCACACATCGGGAAACCGTAATTTTCGTGAATCAGAGATTCTGTTAAAAAATTGTTGCACATAAAACACTTGCGGACCTTCTCAACCGCAAACACTTCCTCGTTCTTCAGTTCTGCAAGTCTCGCCACCCGATCGTCCAAAAGTCGCTGATAGGAGACCGCGTCATCAAGTGTAGCGCTTCCACCGACAATTTTTCTTTCAACTTCGTTAAAGCAATCCTCGTTGTTGAAACGGATTTCTTTCAAAGAAAGCTTCACCCCGTATCCACCTATCCCTGATACAAACAAATAGATATGCCGGCTGTGATCAATTACCTTGAGCCTCCGATTCCCCATGGTGCAACCCACCACAAACTGTATAGCGTCTAACACAGGGCTATTGTTGTTTTCCGCAATAACCATGATATCCCTGAAGGTATTCAGTTCCGGCAGAAGTTCGAGGGCAATTTCACACGCTTTGCAACCAATGACCAGTTCTGGACAAAGATCCCCGTGAAAATCGGCCACCCCTTCCAGACGGTTATGGATCCGCGATTTCCAGAGGGGCAGCCCTATTATTGTCCCCTCCTTTAACACCCGAAACCCGAGGGTCCATCTAATAGGAGACGGGGTATGAAGTGGATCGAAATCAGAAAGATGGAGGTAGAGGTGGTAAGTGTTTCCATCTACAGTCTTTACCAGATACGTAAGATCATTAGGGGACAGATCTCCCTTAAACGGCCCAAGCAACTTGATCACCTTGTTGTATCGACCGTTCCTTGAAAACCCGAGAGGCCGCTGACTCCTGTTATCGTAATCCACCTGCACAGTCTGCTTAATCCATTCTGCCTGTCCGTTGCCAATCGCTCGTAATTCATGTTCCATGTCAAACCTCCCCTTTCCCTCAAAATAAAAAAAGCCGCTAAGGTCGTCCGGTCTTTCGACCATTATGGAAACCTTCGTGGCTTCAAAACTGAAAAAGGCCATGAGACATTAAAGGGGATTATTCCCACATTAAGCCTTCACGGCCTTTTTTATTTTTGTATTACCCTATTTTTCTACGCGCAGATGCTTAGCCTTCATGGCTAAGCTTGAAGTTGCTGAATCTAATTTATTTATTATAGATTATTTTAATAGATAATATTCTATTTAGTCAAGAAACTTTTCATTTTTATATTATATTTAAATTTTCTACATATATTCTTATTCTAAATTCTAAAGTAAACCTTTTTTAAAACCATTGATAACTTCTCGCGAGGTTTTTAACCCTACAACGACACTTGTCATTTCTACCGGCAATTATTCGCCGAGCCTCTTGCCGTCAAGAAGGTATTTAGTCACATATTCATCAACAGACTTTTCAATAGGAGTGATCTCTTTTTTATACCCATTTTTTCTTATTTTCGAAATATCAGCGCAAGTATAGTACTGATATTTTTCATGAATTGCCTCAGGCATATCGATATAATCAATCTGTATCGGCTTTCCAAGGGCATTAAAAATCGCTGAGGCAAGTTTATTCCAGGTATTTGCCACGCCACTGCCGATGTTGAAAATACCGGAACTGTTTTTGTTTGTCAGAAAATGAAGCGTCATGTCAACAGCATCTTTAATATAAATGAAATCACGCATCTGTTCGCCATCGGCATAATCGCTTTTGTAAGATTTAAAAAGCCGTATTTTCCCGGTTGCCAAAATTTGTTCGAATGCTTTATGTACGAGTGACCTCATGTCGCTTTTATGGTATTCGTTTGGCCCAAAAACATTAAAAAATTTAAGCCCTACCAATTTATTAAGCAACCTGTTTCGCAAAGCCCACAAATCGAAGAGTTGCTTCGAGTATCCATACATATTCAACGGCCGAAGCTTGTCTAACCCGGCCTCATCGTCGCTGAATCCTTTGTTCCCGTCGCCATAGGTTGCCGCACTCGAGGCATAGATGAAACGCGCATCGACCCTCAAGGCAAAAAGAGCAAGCTGTTTTGTATACTCAAAATTATTTTTTACAAGATATGTCGCATCCTGTTCAGTAGTTGAAGAGCAGGCGCCCATATGAATAATGGCCTCTATTTCGGATTGCCCAAAACCAAAAGCTGATGAAAGTTTATCATTAACAACCAAATCCAGGAAATCATCCTTCTCAATGTAGTCCCTGAATTTGAGCGGGATCAGATTTTTCCATTTTTCTTCTGTGCCAAGGCGATCTACGATAATGATGTCGTCTCTGCCAAGTTGGTTCAGCTTCCATACAATCGCGCTGCCGATAAAACCAGCGCCACCTGTAACAATGATCATTTTTTGTTTCCTTTCTATATCAAGAGTTATCCTGTCTGATTTTTTCAAAAAATATTATATTATATCAAATAATTTTGCAACAATAGGAGAAGCTTGGATGAAAATTGTGTGTATTGCCAAGAAAATCAATTTAAATTAAGATGTTAATATTGCCTTTGAAGTTCAGCTATAGTAGTAATATCTGACGACACTAAAACCCGATCCCTGACACCTGTGAACATATACGAATAAATAGTGTGGCTTATGAAAAATCAGAAAATGGAACGGAATGTGGTTCTGAAAAGCCCTAATCATCGCCGGAATACTGTTTTCATTTCTTCCAGGCGCTCCATTCCTGTTTGGGGGAGGGATGGCCCTTGCAACAGTTTTTATCATGGGAATCTTTATCAGGAAGTACAGCTCAAAATAATAATTTAGGGTGGTTATGGCAAAATCTATATCTCAAGAGACTCTTCATCAAATGGTTGCGCGCTGGGCTTCTCCTCGCCCGGAAAGTTATCGATTTAAAATTTATAAAGATACCTCGGATTTTTTCCGTGTCGAATATGGAAGTGTGGTTGTTCTTAATGAAAAGCCCTTTTTAATTCTGCATAATGCAAAGGAAGGACGTTTCGGGCTTGATGATGATGAAAAATTTTGGGTTAAGCGATCAATTGATTTAACCGATGGAAGCAGGAAGATCATAAAACTTGTTTTTCATGAAAAGTTTATGGCTACTATAGCAGGCATTC
>JABMRH010000069.1 GCA_013202725.1 Desulfobacteraceae bacterium | reverse complement strand
TGCAGATGCAGATGAAAAATAATCTGACCGCCCCCCTTTTCCACGTTAAAAAGGAGCTTATAGCCGGATTTTGCGACACCCTCCTTCTTTGCCATCTCCATGCCGGCCATTATCATTTCAGATAGTATCTTTTTGTCCTCTTCCTTTAAATCATTTACACTCCTTATGTGTTTCCTGGGCACAATCAAAAGGTGAACAGGAGCCGCAGGATTAATATCTTTAAAAACCACAAGGGTGTCGTTTTCATATAAGAATTTGGTTCCCATCTTGCCGTTTATAATATCACAAAAAATACAGTCTTTTTCCATATCAGTCATCCTCATTATCGCTAATCCCCGCCTTCTACTTTCCGCAACACTTCTTATATTTCTTTCCGCTCCCACATGGACAGGGAGCGTTCCTTCCAACCTTCTTTTCCGTTCGCCTGACCGGTTTTTTTATTCCAGTATCATCCCCGCTGGAAAATACAAGATTTTTCTCTTCCGGCCTCCTTAAATTATGAATCTTTTCAGGTTCGGCTATCTGCACTCTAAACAAAACTCCAACAGTCTCCTCTTTGATCCTGGAGATCATATCCTGAAACATTTCAAATCCTTCTTTTTTATAAATAATCAAAGGATTCTGCTGAGCATAGCCTCTAAGACCAATTCCCTCCTTCAGATGATCCATGCTGAGGAGATGATCCTTCCACAGATTATCTACAGTCTGCAGCATTATAATTCGTTCCAGGTTTCTGATATTTTCCGCCCCTATCTCGGCCTCCTTTTCATCATACACTTTGATAGCGGCATTAGAAATTAACTGGGCAAGCCCTTCCCGTGTCAGACCGTCTAATGTGTCATCATCTATCCTGCCCAAACGAAAATTAAACTGCTTAAATACCGCTTCGTTGAACCCTTTTATATCCCATTCTTCAGGAAGAATCTTTTCATCGGCAAAAATATCGGCTATATCCTCGGCCTTTTCATAAATCATATCAACAATAGAGCTTTTCAGGTTTTTGCCTGTCAATGCTTCGCGGCGCTGCCTGTAAATAACCTCCCTCTGCTGGTTCATTACATCATCATACTCGATAAGCTGCTTACGGATATCAAAGTTATGCCCTTCAACCTTTGCCTGGGCATTTTCTATTGCTTTACTTATAAGATTGTGTTCGATCGGCTCACTCTCCTCCATGCCGAATCTATCCATAATCGATGTCATGCGTTCTCCACCGAATATACGGAGAAGGTCATCCTCCAGCGCAAGGTAAAAACGGGACGATCCAGGGTCGCCCTGTCTTCCGGAACGACCTCTAAGCTGATTATCAATGCGCCTGCTCTCATGCCTTTCTGTGCCAAGAATATGCAGCCCGCCCAGCTCGGTCACTCCTTCGCCTAATACTATGTCGGTCCCGCGACCTGCCATGCTTGTTGAAATTGTAACCGCCCCCTTCTGACCCGCCTTGGCAATAATCTCCGCCTCTTTTTCATGGTTTTTTGCATTAAGCACGGAATGCTGGATGCCTTTATTTTTTAACTGTTTGCTGAATTTTTCCGAAATATCGATTGAAACCGTACCTACAAGAACAGGCTGGCTTTTTTTATGCAGCTCTACTATCTCGTCCATAGCTGCTTCAAATTTTTCTTTTCTGGTTTTATAAATAACATCAGGAAAATCGGCCCTTATCATCTGTTGGTTGGTGGGAATAAGTATAACATCAAGATTATAAATCTTTTTAAATTCAGCGGCTTCGGTATCTGCCGTACCTGTCATACCCGCAAGCTTGTTATACATACGGAAATAGTTCTGGAAAGTAATTGTTGCAAGGGTCTGGTTTTCGTTTTCTATCCTGACATTTTCCTTGGCTTCAAGCGCCTGGTGCAGCCCTTCACTGTACCGGCGTCCAGGCATAAGGCGACCTGTAAACTCATCTACTATGATTACCTCGCCATCCTTTACAATATAATCAACATCGCTCTTAAAGAGGGTATGAGCCTTTAGCGCCTGATTAATATGATGAAGAAGCTCGATATGTTTTGGATCGTATAAATTGTCTACATTAAGAATGCTTTCAGCTTTTGCTATTCCTTTGTCGGTCATAACCGATGTTCTTGCCTTTTCGTCAATAACATAATCTTTGTCTCGCGCAAGGCCCGGTATTATCCTGTTTATCTTGTAGTATAGATCGGTCGATTTTTCAGCAGGACCGGATATAATAAGCGGAGTTCTTGCCTCGTCGATTAATATGCTGTCCACCTCATCCACTATGGCAAAGTTGAGTTCCCGCTGGACAATTGAGTCCCTCTCGAACTTCATATTGTCCCGCAGATAGTCAAAGCCGAACTCATTGTTTGTGCCGTAGGTAATGTCTGCGCTGTAAGCCTTTTTGTGCTCAAGATCATTCATGCCGTGCAACAGGGAATCAACAGAAAGACCTAAAAAATTATAAATCTGCCCCATCCATTCGGTATCACGCTTTGCCAGATAATCATTCACCGTTACAACATGCACTCCTCTGCCTGAAAGAGCATTTAAATATACAGGAAGGGTAGCAGCCAGTGTTTTCCCCTCACCTGTCTTCATTTCGGCGATCTTACCCTCATGCAGAACAATCCCGCCAACAAGCTGGACATCAAAATGACGCATATTGAGAGTGCGCACTGAAGCTTCTCTTACAGTTGCAAATGCTTCGGGAAGAATATCTTCAAGGGATGCTCCATTTTCAAGTCGCTGTTTAAACAAAACTGTCTGGCCTTTCAGATGGTCATCATTCATGGCCTGCATTTCGGGTTCAAGAGCATTAATTTTATCTACAACAGGTTGCAGCTTTTTTAATTCCCGTTCGTTTTTGCTTCCAAATACTTTTGTCAAAAAATTAAACATTATCTACAAATACTCCTAATAAATACCTTAATCTTAACACTTAACACTTAACACTTAACACCTGATGAATTCGACTTTTTACGAATTCATCAAAGAGGAATTAAATGAAATTTTTTCTGTGCGTGCTTGGAATGGTGATGATAGTTGAAGGGCTTCCCTATTTTGCATTTCCTGAAAAGATGAAGTTATGGGTGCAAAAGATTCTTGAAATGCCGGACAGCGCCCTCCGAAAATTCGGCTTTGTGCTAATGCTTGCCGGACTGTTTATGATATCTTTGGGAAGAGGGTAAATAGGGGTCAGGGATTTTTCACCGCAAAGCCGCAGAGGACGCAAAGAAATTTATTTTTTTAAATTGTCGTGAGAGGCGACAATTTAAAAAACCCTTAATCTTTGCGTTCTTTGCGGCTTTGCGGTGAAAAAATTAATAAAAGAGGGAGGAATTTGACTGTGCAGGAAAAAATTAAGGAAACAATAGACAAAATCAGGCCTATGCTCCAGGCTGACGGCGGCGATGTTGAGTTTGTTGATTTTGAAGACGGAATAGTCAAGGTTCGGTTGAAGGGCGCATGCGCAGGATGCCCCATGTC
>JABMRH010000068.1 GCA_013202725.1 Desulfobacteraceae bacterium | reverse complement strand
TTGAACTTGAACAAAATTGAGCATTTTTCAAAGGTCTCTAAGCAGCATGTGCCTTAAGAAAACAAACAATGAAAGAGATTGATGCAGATATAGTTAATAAGGTTAACGCGTTAAGAAAAGCGCTTCACAGGCATAATTACCTGTATTATGTTTTGGATGATCCTGAAGTATCCGATGCAGAATATGACAGGATGATGCTGGAATTGACAGCGCTTGAAGAAGCATGGCCTGAACTTTACGATCCGGATTCTCCCACCTCACGGGTCGGCGCGCCGCCATTGAGCCAGTTCGAAACTATTGCCCATTCCATTCCCATGTTAAGCCTTGGAAACGCATTCACTGATTCAGATATAATTGATTTTGATCATCGCGTCAGAAAAATTCTAAGGACTGACGATGAAATACTTTATACCGTAGAGCCGAAGCTGGACGGTCTTGCCGTGGAACTTGTATATGAAAAGGGTAAACTAATTGTCGCATCTACCCGTGGCGACGGTATCAACGGTGAGGTGATAACGGCAAATGTCAGAACCATACGATCTGTGCCTCTTTTGCTCCAAGTTAATACCCCCACCCTGCCCTCCCCCTTCAAGGGGGAGGGTTTGGGAGGGGGTGAAAAGCGGAATATACCACTGCGCCTTGAGGTAAGAGGAGAGGTGTTTATCAGCCATGAAGGATTCAAAATCCTGAATGAAGAGCAGCTCAACCAAAATTTGCCTCCATTTGCAAATCCGAGAAATGCCGCTGCCGGTTCTTTAAGGCAGCTCGATTCAAGCATAACCGCAAAGCGTCCGCTGGAAATTTTTTTCTATGGTGTAGGTGTGACAGATTTGAGATTGAAATCACACTGGGAAACGCTTCAGACATTGCAGGAGCTGGGATTGAGAATTAATCCCCTTATCAGGTCGGAGATTACCATAGAAGAGGCAGTTGACTATTACAAAGCGCTTGGGGATAAGAGACATCTTTTGCCCTATGATATCGACGGCATGGTGATAAAGGTTGACGACCTTTCTTTACAAACAAAGCTTGGCAGCACATCCCGAAGTCCCAGGTGGGCAATAGCGTATAAGTTTAAGGCCATGCAGGAGACCACCCGTGTGCTAAATATTGATGTGCAGGTCGGCAGGACAGGTGTGCTGACGCCGGTTGCGCATCTCCAGCCGGTTAATGTCGGCGGAGCCATGGTCAGGCGCGCGACACTTCATAATGAGGATGAGATTGAGCGAAAGGATATCAGGATAGGGGATACGGTTCTTGTCCAGCGGGCAGGGGATGTGATTCCGGAAGTTGTTAAGGTGATTGAATCAAAGCGCACCGGTTTAGAGAGAATTTTTCATATGCCGCTAAACTGCCCTGTCTGCGGTTCAATAGTCATCCGTGCTAAAGGTGAAACCGCTACCAGGTGTATAAATGCAACATGCCTTGCGCAGCTTAAAGAGCGCATCAAGCATTTTTCGTCAAAAGGGGCTTTTGATATAGACGGGTTGGGAGACAAACTTGTCGAGCAGTTGGTGGACAAGGGTCTGCTTGCTTCGTATGCCGATATTTTTTATCTGGACGCAGTTAAGATTGAAGGCATGGAACGCATGGGAGCCAGATCTGCGGAAAAGCTTGCTTGCGCAATTGAAAAAAGCAAAAAGATTAAATTCAACCGTTTTCTTTATGCACTTGGAATCCGGCACGTTGGCGAACATGTGGCTAAAATACTTGCAAGAGAATTTAAAAGCCTGGATAATCTTTTAGATGCAACGGAAAAGCAGATAGAGGCGGTTGAAGGAGCAGGTTCTGTGATTGCTGAAAGTGTTGTCAATTTTTTCAAACAGAATACAAATCGCGAAGTAATAAGCCGTATTCTTGACAGCAATGTATGTATCCTCTTCCAGGCCGGCGAAAAAGAGAGAACCCTTGAAGATAAAGTGTTTGTTTTAACAGGCACGCTTGAAGATTTGACAAGGAATCAGGCAAAGGAAATGATCGAGGCCGCAGGTGGAAGAGTAAGCGGTTCTGTAAGCAGAAAGACGGATTACCTGCTTGCCGGAAGTTCTCCAGGATCCAAGTTAAGCCTGGCAAAGGATCTTGGTGTTGAGATTATTGATCAGGCAACCCTTCAGAAGATGTTAAGCCCGTGAACGGATATGTGAGGGAAGACCTTTGCAAAACGTTTTGTTTTGCACAATTATAAAATTTAATCAAGTAAATATAATGCGAATGCGATATTCTAAGGTTTACATAGAGTCTTTTGGTTATGAGCTTGCTCCCAACATAGTGACATCAGATGATCTTGAAAAGCGTCTGGAGCCGCTTTATGAAACTCTCCATTTTCAGAAGGGGCAATTGGAGGTTATAACAGGAATTTCCGAACGAAGATTCTGGGATCCGGGTTATAAAATGTCTGAAGGGGCAATTAAGGCGGCACAAAAGGCTATCGAAGCCTCAGGCATTTCCCCTGAGTCTATCGGCATGCTCATTTACGGCGGAGTCTGCAGAGACAATCTGGAGCCTGCAACCGCGTGCGCCGTATCAAGCGGTCTTGGCCTGAGTCCTGAAACCCTGATTTGCGATGTGTCAAATGCCTGCCTTGGAGTTTTAAACGGAATGCTGCAGGTGGCTAATGCAATCCAGCTTGGCCAGATCAGGGCCGGCCTTGTAACGGCCTGCGAGTCTTCACGCGAAATAATTGACACTACTATTGAGCAGCTTCTTGAAGTTAGGGATATGGATAATTTTAAGAAAAAAATTGCCACACTGACCGGTGGTTCAGGGGCTGTAGCCGTGCTTTTAACGGATGAGTCGATCACAGGCCAGGACAGTCATCGTCTTATTGGAGGGGTAATAAGGAGCGCCGCAGAGCATTATAAATTGTGTCGTTGGGGACCGGATACAGGAATACCCGCCGGCGGACTTAATGTCATGGAAACAGATTCTGTCAGTGTGTTGCAAAACGGCGTGACTCTGGGGATAGAAACGTTCAATGACTTTAGAAAAGAGCTGTCACTACCTGATGATAAGCCGGATAAAATTATTTGTCATCAGGTGGGAGCGACCCATCAGAGAACCATGCTTGAATGCATAGGGATTCCAAAAGAAAAGGATTTTACCACCTTCGAGTTTCTTGGCAATATCGGCACCGTGTCTCTTCCAATTACCGCTGCAATAGCATCAGAACGTGAGTTTCTTATGCCGGATGATCTGGTTGGATTTTTTGGAATCGGCAGCGGTCTTAACTGCATTATGCTTGGAGTAAAGTGGTAATACTAACATGAGCAATGGCAAGCAGATCGATATTTCCGCTTTTCGTCATCTATACCCGTTTAAATCCCATTACATGAACCTCAAAGGTTTGAAGTGTCATTTTATTGATGAGGGAACCGGCGATCCTGTTGTAATGATACACGGAAATCCTACATGGTCTTTCTATTATCGCGAACTGATTAAAGAGCTTTCAACACATTATCGCGCAATTGCAATCGACCATATTGGATGCGGTCTTTCCGACAAACCGGATAAAAATGGATACGATTACAGGCTCAAAAGCCGGGTAGATGATATTGAAACACTGTTTGACCACCTTGAGTTATCGGAAGGGGTTACACTTATACTCCATGATTGGGGTGGGATGATCGGCATGGCCTATGCTTTGAGGCATTCAGAAAGGATAAGTCGCATAGTGATAATGAATACAGCCGGTTTTTTCCCGCCGGGCAAAAAGAGGCTTCCTCTCAGACTGCGGCTTGTGCGGAATCTCGGTCCGTTTGCAACTGTTGCGGTCCTCGGCTTTAACCTCTTTGCATATAGCGCCCTGTTTATGGCGTCACACAAAGGGCTTTCCAGGGATATAAAGTCAGGGCTCATTGCCCCGTACAACTGCTGGAAAAATAGGATAGCTACCCTTTGTTTTGTCCGGGATATTCCCGTGTGCGAAAACGATCCAAGCCATGGCC
>JABMRH010000001.1 GCA_013202725.1 Desulfobacteraceae bacterium | reverse complement strand
GCGGACTGCGGGGAAAGCGCTCGCTATTGCGGTTCAAAAAGATGATTTATAATGATTATAGTATTCAGGAGGATTAATGAAGTTTGAAGCTGAAAAAAGAGAAACTGTTATGTTAAACCCTGCAAAGGATATGGCCCGTGAATCAATCCCAAGCGAAATACGAAAAGATCCTCTTACAGGCAGAAATGCGCGAATCTGTCATTTTATGAAACTTAAATGGGAAAAACCTGATTTTGACAAGCTTGTTGCTGGGACCGAAAAGAACTGTCCTTTTTGTCCGGATAAAGTAATGAAAGTAACCCCTTGCTTTCCGGAAGAAATAGTTCAGGAAGGCCGAATGGTTTCAGACGATATGGTTCTTTTTCCTAATACTGCGCCTTATGACAGCCTTGGAGCAGTAGCGACACTTGGAGGCCGCCACTATATTCCAATGACAGAAATCACACCCGAACGGATAACAAGGGGATTTCGCCTTGCCATGAATTTCTTTAGTAGAATCCACGAAATCGGGCATCCTGAAGCTGTTTATCACCTTATTAACTGGAATTACATGCCTCCTGCAGGAAGCTCCTTGATTCATGCGCATCTTCAGGTTTTTTCCACATCTTTTGCGCCAAATCTTATGCAGCAGGAGCTTAGAGCTGCAAAAGAATATATGGAGAAAAACCAGACAAATTACTGGGATGACCTTGTTAAGACAGAAGAGGCGGGAGGAAAGCGGTTTTTAGGCAGGATTGGCCGCAGTTCATGGCTCACAGCATATGCACCCATGGGGGTTGCCGGAGATGTTCTGGCAGTGGTAGAGGGAGTTCGTTCCACACTTGAATTAACAGAAGATGATCTTTCAGACTTATCCAAGGGCCTTGTCAGAGCAATGGCAGCCTATGATAAGATGGGTATTTACAGCTTTAACATGAACTTTTTTACAGGTAGACAAAACGATGATTTTTCGCGATTTCATCTGCTGTTTTCTCCCAGGACTTTTTTTAATCAGGCGCTTGGCGCTTCTGATGTCGGCGCTATAAGAAATCTTTTTAACGAAACCCTTTGCATGGCTTTCCCAGAAGATATAAACAAGATACTTAAACCGTATTTTTCATGATAAGGGTTGACTAAGGAGAGGAAAAATGCAGATCGATATGCACTATTACGGCACTTACGCAATGGCCCGCGCGGCGGGAATCACACGCAATGCGGCGAAGGTAATTGCCACTGCCGCCCAGTTTGTAGATGACAACGCCGCAAAAAACAGCATCAAGTTCCGGGACGGTGGACGTCATGCAATATCTTCAATAACAATTTGAGCTGTTTTTCCGCCGTTCCAGTGGTTCCAGCGCAGCCTGAACGCAATTTGATCAAAGTTTTCCTGTAGGTTTTTGTTTGTATCGACGTTAAAATGGATGGCATTAAATGAATTGCCAGTTCCGCCTGCGGCGGACTGCTTTAAATGCATGCGTCTGTGGTTTTTACCAACGATTTTTGAATCCATTACCCTGACATTTTTTGCCATAAAGAGAGGTTCATGGTTGTCTGTGCCAAACGGCTTTAAGGTTTCAAGTTCATTGATTAAGGCATCTGAAATGTCGTCAAAATTGAGTTCATAATCGATGGGAATTGTTTGCATGAAATCATCAGGCGAGGTTATCTGTTGAACAGCGTTTTCAAAGTTTTTTTGAAATATAGCCATATTTTCGGCCTTTATTTGCAGACCTGCCGCCATTGAATGGCCGCCAAATGCTTCAAGATGGTCAGAGCATGACATAAGCCCATTATAGATATTGAATCCCTGTATGCTTCTGGCCGATCCTTTGCCGACTCCTTCCTTTATCGCTATAAGGACTACCGGCCGGAAGTATTTTTTTACCATTCTGGCTGCAACTATACCCAGAACTCCTTCATGCCACATGTTATCCAATTCGTTATCTGATAAGACCAGCGAACTGTTTTTGAGCAGGTGTTGATTGTTTTTTAAATATTCGAAAATATCCTCTATTATTTTTTGTTCAATGTCATGCCTTTTAAAGTTCATGTTGTTAAGTGATTGGGCAAGTTGTCTTGCGGTTTTAAGGTTGTTTGTAGTCAGGAGCTCAACAGCGGCTGAAGCATGATCGATCCTGCCGGCAGCATTTAACCTGGGTGCCAGCCTGAAGGCGATATCTTCTGTGTCCACAGTCCGCTGCAGGCGGATTATTCCGCTGGATTCCATCAACGTTGTTATGCCGCATCGCTTGCCTGTATTTATTATTTCAAGCCCTGTTTTTACCAATATGCGGTTTTCATCGACAAGAGGGACCATGTCGGCCACGGTTCCAAGAGCCACGAGATCGCAAAGGCTTTTCAGATTGGGCTCCGGCCTGTTTTGCCAGAAATGATTGTCGCGCATCTGTTTTCGGAGGCAGATCAGAAGGTAGAAAGCTACCCCCACACCGGCGAGATCATCAAAACCCGATGTGCAATCATGACGTTTGGGATTTACTACGGCAACGGCATGGGATGGTTTGTCGGATATTTCGTGGTGATCTGTAATTATTACATCGATTCCGGAATTTTGAGCTGTTTTTACGGCATTGTTGCTGCTTGATCCGCAGTCAACGGTGATTATCAGGTTGATTCTGTTTGGTATTGCGTAATCTGTTATATGTTTTGTGTGAAGGCCGTATCCTTCTTTGGTTCTGTGTGGGATATAATATGAAACATCTGCTTTGGTATAATGTAAAAACTCGAAAAGGATTGTAGTTGCGGTGATTCCATCGACATCGTAGTCGCCGAAGATTAATATTTTTTCATGACCTGTTATGGCTGAATAGATACGCTTTACAGCAGCATCCATATCTTTCATTGAGCATGGAGGCCGCATATTGTTAAGAGAGGGTTTCAGGAAGCGCAGGGCATTATCTTTTGAAATAATTTTACGATTTACCAGAATAGTTGCTATAACAGGATTGCATTGTAGCTCCCCGCGGATTTTTTCAACTACATCAATATCTGGTTGTAAAAGTTGCCAGTATTTTTTCATTAACAAAATGTATAGCCTATAATTTAAGTTCGTACAATATCGAATTCATTTTTTAAAGGTCTTGTTCTCTGCAATTTGTTATTGAAAAAACTATCGATTTGATGATATTCTATTTTTCAACAGATGGATTCTAACAGATAAACCATTGCCCGGATTTTATATTTATTTTGGAAACAATAAGCAAATATTATCGCGTTGATCGCAGAGAAATCTGCTTTTTAAGATTTATTTTTGAGGCTTATGACGGCATCGCAATATTAACAACAATCGATCCCGGCTCAGGTTCTGTGGTTCTTCACATTTCTCCTGGGTGTGAGGAGACTGTTGAAATGATCTTGCAGGATCTTAAAAAAGAGATTATGATCGAACCGGTTGTTTTTAAAAAAGGTGTTTAGTTTTAGGTGTTAAGTGTTAGGTGATGAGGCCTTTGTATTTTGTCATTTCGAGCGAAGCGAGAAATCTTTAGTCTGTAATGC
>JABMRH010000067.1 GCA_013202725.1 Desulfobacteraceae bacterium | reverse complement strand
TTTGACCCAATCGGCTGATTCCATTTTTCTCAGCTTTCGTTTGAAGCTCCACGCAGCAAGCTGCGGGGAATGCGCTCGCTTTTGCGGTTCATTGCCTATCGCCGCCCTTTTGCCCTGTTCAACAGCCTCCATATTAAGAGGTATAAATTTAGATTTTTTTGCGAATTCCTTTTTGATGGATTCCCTCATTAAGTCAAAATCAACTACCTTGCTACGAGCGACAAAAGCGGCAAGGGCCACAATATTTGCGGCTCTCACATTGCCAAGCTTCTTGGCAATATCGTTAACCGGGACTACAAGCTCATCAACATCGCTGCGCTGCGATCTAATTGAAATCAATGAACTGTTAATCAATATAACACCGCCCGGCTTCACCGTTGGCGCAAACTTTTCCAGGGAGGGCCGGTTCATGGCGACAAGATGCATTGGATTTCTAATTATCGGCGAACCAATCTGCCTGTCGCTGATAACAACCGTACAGTAAGCTGTCCCTCCGCGCATCTCAGGGCCATAGGAAGGAACCCATGCCACCTCAAAACCTTCCTCCATGGCCGTATGCGCGAGGATCTTCCCGATTAAAAGTATCCCCTGTCCGCCAAAACCGGCAAACATCACCTCGCTTTGCATTCTTGCCTCCTAAATAATACACGTATGATTTATGATTGTTGATTTATGATTGAAAAAAACACAATCGCCAATCAACAATCATCAATCATCAATCTTTTTTCCTGTTTTAATCAGGCCTTTTAAATTCGCCAAGTTTATAATAGGGCAGCATAGTCTCCTCTGCCCACTTTACTGCCTGCACCGGTGTAAGCCCCCAGTTGGTCGGGCATGTGCTTATAACCTCCACCAGGCTAAAGCATCGGCCTTCCAGTTGATACTGAAATGCTTTTTTGACAGCTTTCTTTGCCCTGACAATATACTTTGGCTTTATTACCGATTGCCTTGTAATATATCCGGGTGTCTCAAGAGCCGAAAGCAATTCTGCCATCTTTATCGGCATGCCGACCTCTTTAACATTTCTCCCAAAAGGGCTTGTTGTAGTCCGCTGACCCGGCATGGTAGTCGGCGCCATCTGCCCACCTGTCATGCCATAGACAGCATTATTTACAAAGATGGTTGTAAACTTTTCCCCCCGGTTTGCGGCATGAATTATCTCTCCCATTCCAATGCTTGCCAGGTCGCCGTCACCCTGATAGGTAAAAACAATCAAATCCGGCCTGACTCTCTTTATCCCTGTGGCCATAGCCGGCGCGCGACCGTGAGCCGCTTCCTGAAAATCCAAAATAAAATAGTTATAAGCCAAAACAGCGCAGCCGACAGGCGCAATGCCGACGGTACGACCCTTGATGCCCAGTTCGTCTATTACTTCGGCTACCAGCCTGTGTATTATGCCATGGGTACATCCAGGGCAGTAATGAGTATGCTGGTCAGAAAGAGCTTCCGGTTTCGCAAATGTTTTGCCCATTGCTATTTATGCTCCTTTACAAAAAAGATTTAACAGCTTCGACAACCTCTTCCGGAGTCGGCACATCGCCGCCACATTTCCCATACCATTTGACAGGAAGTTTGCCTTTAACACATCTCTCCACATCCTCAACCATTTGTCCCATGCTCATCTCGATGCTCACAACTACCTTGCAGCTCTCTTTGGAAGCAGCTTCATATACGGCATTTTCAGGAAAGGGAAAGAGCGTTTGAGGTCTTACCATCCCGACCTCAAGCCCTTCATCTTTCATATTGTCTATGGCGGTTTTGCATACTCTGCTCATTGTCCCATAACTTACAATAAGCGCTTTGTAATCAGACTCTATATTATAAAGTTCGTATCTTATCTCCTCTCGCTTCATCCGGTCGTACTTGGCTTTTAACATAAGATTATGTTCGTTTAGCTTGCCAGCATCCAGAAAAAGAGTCTTTACAAGGTTGCGCTTGTTGCTTCCGCGTGTGTCCATTCCGTTTGTAGCCCATTCATCCTTGTTGGTCGGCTCTGACTTGAGATGATCAGGAAATTCTACCGGTTCCATCATCTGGCCTATCAAGCCGTCGCCTAAAAGCATCACCGGGTTGCGATACTTTTCCGCAAGAGGAAAGGCAAGCATTACCATCTCAACGGCCTCCTGAACACTTGCGGGCGCCATGACAAGCAACCTATAGTCGCCATGCCCTCCGCCTTTTGTTGCCTGGAAGTAATCAGCCTGGGATGGAAGTATTCCTCCAAGTCCCGGACCGCCTCGCATAATATTTACAAACACGGCCGGGCACTGGGCGCCGGCAATATAGCTGATCCCTTCACTCATCAGGCTTATGCCCGGGCTCGATGAAGTGGTAAAAACCCTGGCCCCGCACGCTGACGCTCCAAAGAGCATATATGAGACCGCAACTTCGCTTTCTCCCTGCAAAAATACGCCCCCGACTTCAGGCATCCGGCGGGACAGGTATTCTGCAACCTCGGATTGAGGAGTAATAGGATAGGCAAAATAATTAAGACATCCAGCCCTTATCGCAGCCTCTCCGATAGCTTCGTTCCCTTTCATTAATATCTTCCCCATAATATTCCTCCGTTTATGCCGGCTGCTTCGGCCTGTCTTCGATCTCTCCGGTTATGGTTATGGCGACATCCGGGCACATAATGCAGCATGTTGCGCAAAAAATACAGTCCTCGGGACGTGCCTGATATACGGGAAAATAGCTCTTTGTGTTAATTTCTTCAGATAGCTGCAAAACATTTTTAGGGCATACGGCCACACATAGCCCGCACCCTTTACATCTGTTGCTATCGATATAATGCTTATATGCCATATAGTTTTACTTCATTTTTGAAGCGAGAGAAATAGACCTTTTCCACGGCGGGACAAGCTGCCTTTCTATTAATAATACCGGACAGGTAAAATGTTTAATATCTATTTCCGGCATCAGCTCTGCCGCAACCGTAACAAACTTTAAAGGTAATCCGCTCTCCTTTGATAATCCCGATACAAAATCATAACCTGTGTATATATCCTCGACAGTTGTTTCATCGATAAGATTTGCATTGCCGATAATGCCGCTTATAGATAACCTTGAGGCCATTTCTATCTCATTGCGAATCTTTAAACACCCTTCAGCGGTATCTGTAAAGGGTCTAAATGGATTTACGACCTGAAGCACATGAATTTTCCTGCCGCTTAATGCATCACCAAGCGCCGCAAGCACATTTACGCCAACATCATTACCGCCCATGTCAAGTAATGTAAGTTGGCTTGGTTGTCTGATCATCCCCGCCACAACAGGGCTCAGGATGGGAAGATCGGCCTGCATATACTGCTTTGGAGGCACGACCACCTCGATCCCAAGTTCAGCAAGCCGTGTCTTTGCCTCACGTGTTCTAAAGTAAGGATTAACCAGATCAAGATCTGCGATACGAACCTCTAACCCGGCCATCTTACGATTCACGGCAAGATTGATGCAAACCTCGGTCTTTCCGCTGCCGTAGTTTCCAACAATTATAACAATGCCATCGAGATCGATTTCCACCAATTAAAATCCAGTATCAGCAATTGGCCGCCTTAAAAAACCCCTTTGCATGAGCCTTTTGTATGAGACAGATGGTTAAGCGAAATAATAGTTCCAAATATCAGCCTGTTGAAAACAGAGACCCTTGAAAAATGTTCAATTTTCAAAGGTCATAACTATCAAATATTATTTTCAATTTCTATCGATGTCAAGATGTTTCACACAGAATGAGACTTTTGAAAAATGTTCAATTTTGTTCAAGTTCAAGAAAGGCGAAATTTTGAGCGCTAACCATCAGCGCTCAATCGGGCAAAAGGGGGCATTTTTCAAAGGTCTCAGAATATGTAACAAATATGGGATTAGAGGTTAAATGTTTCCTTGTATCCATCAGGCGATAATAGGTCATCTCTCCGGGCGGCGCTGCCCTGTCCACATATTCTACTTCCATGGGAGTTTCGCCTTTAAATGTGTGTATCAGCATGCCCCCTCGGATAAGAAGAAGAGTTGCTGGAGTTTGTTTCTCGTTATTATAAGAGACTTTGAATTTAATGATCGGGAAATGGGAGGTAGTCAGCGTTTCTCCCATAAAAGCCTTTCTGCCGTCTTTTCCAAAAACGTTAAAGGAATCCAACCTCGGCCAGACACGGCTATCACCTCTGGAACAATACATGCGGCCCTTTTCCATGGCCTCTAACACACCTTTCCTGGAAAATTCCTTAAGCAGAAAGGTGGTCGGATAATATCCCAGTTTTTCACCCGCACGACCATCTTCGTGAAAGTCTGCTGTCGATATTCCCCATGCGGGTCTTGCCCTTTCACCCCGACAATATTCATTTAAGACTCTGTCCCATTCCTTTCCCGGATCTGTTGCCGTGATGTTGTCTCCGTAGATGGCGGCAAAACCGGTATAATTCCTGGACTGATAGAGGACCTGGGGATATGGAGGTGTGTTGACATTAATAGGGCCGTATTTCCTGATGCCGGACATTTGTTCCAGGTAGTTCCAGAAACAGAGCCCTCCCCTTTGGTTAACATAGTCGATTACTTCCTGATATGGCGCAATACCTTGATGCCCTGCATAGGGGTTAAACAGAGAACTTCTGAAAGGATTGTAATTAATAATAGCAAGGATTGAAAAAATAATAAGCAGCATACCCATAAATGGTGAAAAACCCCATTGCCACTTTAAAAAGATAAAACCTATAATAAGAGGAACTATAAATATTATAACCCCTGGAAGCAATTTTTTAGTGTATTTGAAGGATAGTTTATTATGAAGATTTGGGATAAGATTATAATCATCCGGGTTGTCGAAATTCATAATAAGGATCTTACGGTCATATTCATGAACCGTTAAATCCTTTTTAAACCAGGATCCGGTCCAGTAGTAATAGGCTGATGTTTCGCAACCTGGAATGATTATTACGTCAGGATACTTTTCCGATATCCTGCTGATTTCCTCAAGAAATTTTTCAGGCCTGTTGGTCATTATTGAGGGAAACTCTTTTTTATACCTCAGTATCTTTCTGAAAGGGGGCACTCCATAGGATATGGCAATCCGATCATGATCATTGATAAACAGGATCTTAAATCCCCTCGAACGGGCCATTTGCACCAACTCTTCAATAGTATGCGCTCCGTCGCTGAGTGTGGATCGCAGGTCTATGAGCCCCGGCGCTGCTTCGTACCTGTCCTGTTGGTTTGAATCGGCCACACACAGGTGTGTTGTAAAAAAAATCAGGGCTGCAAACCCAAAGACTCTAATGATGTTCCCCATTAAAATCCACCTATTCCTCTTTCTTGTTTTTTTATTTCTATTTGCAAAAAATCACAATAAAAAAAAGCCGTTATTCTTGTTCCTGATTAACTTGCTGCAACAAATAGTCCGACACCAAATCATTTGAAAAGCATAAGGGAGCTTCACAGATTACAGCAGTCACATGCTGGTTGGTAATAAGAAGTACAAAGCTTGAGTGATTATAAAATTGCTTGATAAAAAGTATTATACAGATAATAGTAAACAGCAAGTTTGACGGTTTCATAAAAAGTTATGATATAGAATATGTAACAACTTGTAAATACTGGATTCCCGCTTCCGCGGGAATGACACACGGGGCTGGAATGATAAAAACAAATGCATAAAGTAGTATTCAAAAAGGCTGCATATGATTATGAAACCTTAAAGCCTATACTCTTTGAGATGATCGACTCCATAGGCGGAGATTGCATTAAAAGACAGGACAGGGTTCTGATTAAGCCGAATCTTCTTTTACCGGCCAAACCTGAAAAAGCAATCCTTACCCATCCGCTTGTTGTCAGGGTGGTTGCCGAATATATTCAAAGCAAAGGAGCTCATGCTCAGATTTCCGACAGCCCTGCTACCGGTTCATTTGAAAAGATACTCAAAGAAGGCGGATATAAGAAAGCCCTTGAAGGCATTGATGTTGAATTTAAAGAGTTCAAAACCTCTGTAAAGGTGGATATCGGCGAACCTTTCGGCAGTATAGATATCGCAAAGGATGCTGTTGAAGCCGATGTTGTGATAAACTTGGCAAAGCTTAAAACTCACTCCCAGATGCTCCTTACCCTTGGCGTAAAAAACCTGTTTGGATGCATTGTCGGCTTAAAAAAGCCGGAATGGCACTTTAAAAGCGGTACTGACAGGGAAATCTTTGCAAAACTCCTTGTCCGGATTTACAATGCAATAAAACCGTCGATTACGATAATTGACGGCATTTTAGCCATGGAAGGGCAGGGTCCGGGCAAAAGCGGCATTCCACGGCATCTGGGCATACTTGTCGGAAGCAATAATGCCCCTGCCGCAGACATGGCTATATGCAGCATGTTTGGGATGGAACCTGATAATCTGCTCACCGTAAAAGAGGCAAAAAAAACAGGGCTGGTCGGCGATAAAATATATATAAGCGGAGACTTTTATATGGTTAATGATTTTTTGCTTCCGGTGCAAATGCCTCTTATGTTCGGGCCGAAACTGTTCCATAAATTCATGCGAAAGCACCTGCTCCAAAGGCCTGTAGTAGATAATCATATCTGTCAATTATGTGGTGAATGCTGGCAATACTGCCCCACAAAAGCTATTACCAAACAGGAAAAAGGGATCGATTTTGACTATGATGGCTGTATCAGGTGTTACTGCTGCATAGAGGTGTGTCCCCATGGGGCGCTGCGCTCTGCAGAACCATTGCCGGGAAAGATACTTTCCATGTTTAGATAGTTTTAATCAATAACTCTTGCTTTGAGAGACATTTGAAAAATGTTCAATTTTGTTCAATGTCAAGGAAGGCGAAAATTTTAACCGCATGAATACATTGAGTATTTTGAGGATTAAAATTTGAGTC
>JABMRH010000066.1 GCA_013202725.1 Desulfobacteraceae bacterium | reverse complement strand
GTTAGCGAGCGAATCCAATAATAGCAAACTTCCTTCCGGTCGAAGATTCCCGGCTGCTTGCGGCGGGGAGCTTCAAAATATCGGGCTTTTGCTTAGTCAAAACAGGCTCCTTCTGTATCCGGTAATTATGCAAAAGTCTCAGTTTGGAGGTCACCTAAGATGAGAAATATTGTTATTGAAGCCTCTATCAAAAATTCCATGAAGATAGATTGTGAAAGAAATCGGATTACGGCTGGGCCAGGACATACGGGACGCACTAAACTTATCAACTTATTTTTCCTTTACAGCATAAAAGTTTAATAGTTTGAGACTGTTGCATAAGACCACCTTTTGCCCAATTTTGGTCATTGCGAGGAGCAAAGCGACGCGGCAATCTTGTGGCTTATCAACATGTTTTGAGATTGCTTCGCTCGCAATGACAATTCTGGGGTTATGCAAAAAGGTTTTGCTTTTTCATTAAAAACAATGGGATATTAATGTATAATGTAAGTCGAGAATTAAACATATAATAGTTAATATCATTGGATTTAATCTTTACACTTAGGCATATATAGGACTTTGGAATAATGAAGATTAATTACCAACCAATAGGAATTGTTCACAGCCCTTTCACTAAACTTGCTGGAATGCCCATTCAGCCGTCCCGAGCTAAAGATATCTCTGGGTCTATCGAAGTGTTTCCTGAGTTTACTGAGGGTCTTGACGATCTAAGCGGTTTCTCTCACATTATTTTGCTGTACCATTTTCATAGGTCTACAGGTTACAGGTTGAAGATAATACCCTTCCTCGACAATCAGCTTCGTGGATTGTTCGCTACCAGGGCGCCCAACCGACCAAATCCTATTGGCCTATCGGTTGTTCGACTTGCAAGTATTCAAGACAACAGATTGTCGGTAATGAATTTGGACATTCTCGATAAAACACCTGTCATTGACATTAAGCCTTACATTCCAGAATTTGATAAAGGAACAGAGGTACGAATTGGTTGGTTGGAAGAGGTAAGGAAACGAGAGGCAGTATCTGACAATCGGTTTACATAATGAATGTGCCTAACCCACCATGCTGGAGAGGACAGCAAGAAGCGTTTACTATCAAAAAAAGTATTAAAAAAGCTTGACACTATTTATAAAGTTTGTTAAAAAAAACCAATTCTAAAATTAACAATAAGAAAATTATGAAAAAATTATCAGCCATTTATAGCCTTATTAGTCTAATTATTGTCCTCGTCGTAGGCATACTAACCTACTGCGAGGAAGGGGCTTAATAATGGCTTAATTATATCATTAATAAAAAATATAAAATCCGTTATCAGCCTCTCAAACTGGTAACGGATTTTTTTTGGGGAAAACCTGTTTTCAGGAGAATAGTTAGAATGAAAAGCGATATTGTTAAAAAAGGTATTGAAAGGGCGCCTCATCGAAGCCTCTTTAAGTCAATGGGATATACTGATGCCGAGTTGAAAAGGCCTCTTATAGGCATTGCTAATTCAGCCAATGCGATTATTCCGGGTCATATCCATCTTGATAAAATTGTAGAAGCTGTAAAGGCCGGAGTTTATATGGGGGGCGGCACCCCTGTAGAATTCGGTACTATCGGTGTTTGTGACGGTATTGCCATGAATCATACCGGGATGAAGTATTCTCTCGCAAGCCGTGAACTTATCGCCGATTCAATTGAGGTGATGGCTACTGCCCATGCATTCGATGCTATGGTTATGGTTGTAAATTGCGATAAGATCGTGCCGGGAATGCTGATGGCTGCCGCACGCCTGGATCTTCCCGCAATTGTAATAAGCGGAGGTCCTATGCTGGCCGGAGATAATCCAAATCAAACAGAGGCAGGGAAAATCGATCTTGTTACTGTTTTTGAAGCTGTTGGCGCGGTGCTTTCAGGCAGGATGACGGAAAAGGGGTTGACTGCCATTGAAAATGCCGCCTGTCCAACCTGCGGGTCATGTGCCGGCATGTTTACCGCCAATTCCATGAACTGTTTGACCGAGGCTATAGGCATGGGATTGCCCGGCAACGGCACAATTCCTGCCGTGATGGCCGCGCGTATCCGTCTGGCCAAGGAGGCTGGAATGCAGATAATCAGCCTTTTAAAGCAGCAGATTACTCCGAAAAAAATCATGACCGAAAAGGCATTTAAAAATGCTCTTACAGTTGACATGGCGCTCGGCTGTTCCACCAACACAGTTCTCCATCTTCTGGCAATTGCAAATGAAGCAAAGGTAAATATCGACCTTAATCTGATCAACGAAATCAGCAGGGCAACACCTCATCTTTGCTCGCTCAGCCCTGGAGGTAAACACCATATAGAGGATCTGAATTGTGCGGGAGGCATCAGCGCTGTTGTCAAGGAGCTATTGCATGCAGGCCTTATCAACAATGATTGCATGACAGTAACCGGAAAAACGATCGGCGATAATGTTACAGATGTTCAAACGCTGGATAAAGATATCATACGGTCTGTAGACAACCCATATCATAACTATGGAGGTCTTGCCGTACTTTTCGGCAATCTTGCCCCAGATGGTTGTGTTGTGAAACAGTCGGCGGTTTTAGATGAGATGTTGTGCCATGAGGGGCTTGCCAGGGTTTTTGATTCAGAAGAGGAGGCGACTCGGGCTATTATGGAAGGTGATATAAAAAAAGGGGATATTATCGTAATCCGTTATGAAGGGCCGAGGGGCGGTCCCGGTATGCGGGAGATGCTTACTCCGACCTCTGCAATAGCCGGCATGAAATTGGACAGGCATGTAGCGCTGATTACAGACGGCCGTTTTTCAGGAGGCACAAAAGGTGCTTCCATTGGACATGTTTCACCTGAAGCAATACAGGGAGGGCCTATTGCAATTGTGCAGGAAGGGGATCTTATATCAATCGATATACCAGGCAAAAAGATAACTCTCAAGGTTGCCGAAGAGAAGATCAAGGATAGATTTGCCTTGTGGTCGCCTCCTGAACCTAAGATAACACATGGATATATGGCCAGATATTCACGCATGGTATCATCTGCTGATAAAGGTGCGGTCGTGAAATAAAGTTAAATAAAGTGAGCTAAAGTGCCTAAAGTATATTAAAGTGCCTAAAGTTGTGGTACGCCTCCGGCGCTGCCGATTTTAATGTTAGCTCACTTATAAGAAACAACGAGTAACGAGCAACAAGCAACGAGAAACGAGAAACCAGCAACCAGCAACGAGAAACGAGAAACAAGCAACGAGCAACCAGAAAAGGAAGGATTTATCATGAAACTCACAGGCGCACAGATCCTTATGAAAATGCTAAAGGAAGAAGGTGTTGACACTATCTTCGGATTTCCTGGTGGTGTTGTCATAGATATTTATGATGAACTGGCTAAAACAGATATACGGCATATACTGGTCCGCCATGAGCAGGGAGCGGTTCATGCCGCCGATGGTTATGCAAGGGCCGGCGGCAAGGTTGGGGTATGTCTGGTAACATCAGGACCCGGGGCTACCAATACAGTGACCGGAATTGCATGTGCCTATATGGACTCCATTCCACTGGTTATATTTACCGGCCAGGTTCCGACACAGCTTATCGGTAATGATGCCTTTCAGGAAGTGGATATAGTTGGAATAACAAGACCATGCACCAAGCACAACTACCTTGTTAAGCGCACCGAGGATCTTGCAAGAATCGTTAAAGAGGCATTTATTATAGCTGCTTCCGGCCGCCCGGGGCCCGTGCTGATCGATATTCCAAAGGATGTGTCAAGCACAATAATAACTTACAAAGCGCCCAAAAAAATTGAGCTGAAGTCATACAAGCCTACTTATAGCCCGAACATGAAACAGTTGCAAAGGGCAGTAAAACTTATAAAGAATGCCAAAAAGCCGATTATTTTTGCAGGCGGCGGGGTTGTTCTTTCAAAGGGTTCAAAAGAGCTTACTGAATTGGCTCATAAAACCCGGATCCCTGTAACATGCTCCTTAATGGGGCTTGGAGTATTTCCGGGCACGGATCCTTTGTGGTTAGGCATGATCGGCATGCATGGCACATATCGAGCCAACATGTGCTCAGGAGACTGCGATCTTATTATTGCCGTCGGAGTCCGTTTTGACGACCGTGTTACCGGAAAAACAGATACATTTGCACCTAATGCAAAGATTGTGCATATTGATATTGATCCTACATCAATACGCAAGAATATTCCTGTTGCCGTCCCTGTGGTGGGTGATTGCAAAATTACCCTCGGTCTTCTTAACAAGCTATTAGACAAGGAGGATCTGGGCGATCTGAAGAAAAAGAGGAAAAAATGGCTTGATCAGATAGAGAAGTGGAAAAGCACGACTCCACTGGCATATAAACAGAAAAATATTATCAAGCCGCAATATGTTGTCGAGAAACTCTACGAATTGACTAAAGGCAGCGCCATTATAACTACTGAAGTTGGGCAGAATCAGATGTGGGCCGCGCAATATTATCATTTTAACAAACCCAATCATTTTATTACATCGGGCGGTCTGGGAGTTATGGGGTTCGGGCTTCCGGCAGCAATCGGCGCTCAGATTGCCTGTCCTAAAAAACTTGTAGTGGATATTGCCGGGGACGGCAGTATTCAGATGAACATACAGGAAATGGCAACTGCAGAGCAATACGGTCTTCCGGTAAAGATCGTTATCCTGAACAACCAGTATCTTGGCATGGTTAGACAGTGGCAGGAACTGTTCTACGGCAAACGTTATTCCGGTACAGTTATGGAGCATGCACCTGACTTTGTAAAACTGGCAGAGGCATACGGGGCTGTTGGTTTAAGGGCTACAAAGCCTGAAGAGGTTGAACCGGTGCTCATAAAAGGCCTTTCTTCACATAGAACAGTAATTATGGACTTTGCGGTCGAAAGGGAAGAATGTGTTTATCCAATGGTGCCTGCCGGGGCTCCTATAACGGAAATGCTTCTGGCCTGACAGCAAATGCTAAAGTATAATTAACCGATTAAATTAAGGATATAAATCATGACGGAACAAAAACATATACTTTCGATTTTAGTTGACAACCAGCCGGGGGTGCTGTCCAGGATTGCAGGATTATTTAGCGGTAGAGGCTATAATATCGAGAGTCTTTCTGTTGCCGAAACTACCGATCCTCTGGTATCCAGGATTACCCTTGTTACCAAGGCGAACGCTCCCGTTGTCGAGCAAATTATGAAGCAGCTTCATAAGCTTATCAATGTGATAAAAGTACATGAACTTACAGGATCAAGTTATGTTCAAAGGGAGATGGCTCTTATCAAGGTGCAGGCCAGGCCGGAACACAGGGCTGAAATCCTCAGAATCGTAGATATTTTCAGGTGTAAAGTGGTTGATGTCGGGCAGGGGCATTACACCTTAGAGGTTACCGGAGATGAAGGCAAAATGGATGCAATTTTGAATCTTCTAAAACCGATAGGAATTAAGGAAATCGCAAAAACAGGAATTATCGCCCTTTTCCGGGAACCAAAGTAAAAACATAATTATAAACCAAGGAGAATGAAATGGCAAATATCGATTTTGGCGGTGTTGTAGAAGAAGTAATTACATCTGAAGAATTTTCTCTGGATAAAGCCAGGGAAGTACTTAAAGATGAAACAATTGTAATCCTCGGCTATGGAGTTCAAGGACCGGCTCAGGCTTTAAATCTTAAAGACAACGGCTTTCCCGTAATCATAGGACAGCTTGAAGGGGATGAATACTGGAATAAGGCGATTTCAGACGGTTTTGTTCCGGGTGAAACTCTCTTTCCGCTTGAGGAAGCAGCACGGAAAGGAACAATTATTAAGGAACTCCTGTCGGATGCCGGTCAGGCGGCAACATGGCCTCAGGTAAAAGAATGTCTTAATGAGGGGGATGCTCTTTATTTTTCGCATGGCTTTTCAATTGTTTATAAAGACCAAACAGGTATTGTACCTCCGGAAAATATTGATGTCATTTTAGTGGCGCCAAAAGGATCCGGAACTAATGTGCGGAGAAACTTTCTGGACGGGAGTGGTATCAATTCCAGCTTTGCGGTGTATCAGGACTTTACCGGAAGAGCAATGGAAAGAACTCTTGCGCTTGGTATTGCTATAGGATCAGGATATCTTTTTCCCACAACATTTGAAAAAGAGGTCTACAGCGATCTTACCGGCGAGCGTGGTGTTCTGATGGGATGTCTTGCCGGTACTATGGAGGCGCAGTACAATGTTCTTAGAAAAAACGGTCACAGTCCGAGTGAAGCCTTTAATGAGACAGTGGAGGAGCTTACACAAAGCCTCATACGACTTGTGGCGGAAAACGGCATGGACTGGATGTTTGCAAACTGTAGCACTACAGCCCAGAGAGGCGCTCTGGACTGGGCTCCAAAGTTTCGGGATGCCGTGGTTCCTATTTTTGACGATCTCTATGACCGTGTTAAAACCGGCAAAGAAACAAAAAGAGTTCTTGAGGCTAACAGTGCGCCTGATTACATGACAAAACTGAGAAAAGAGCTGGATGTGATCAGGAATTCAGAAATGTGGAAAGCAGGCACGGCAGTTCGAGCATTAAGGCCTGAAAACCGGAAAAAATAAGAAAGAGCAACATTATGAAACCTATACTTCTATATGATACTACTTTAAGAGACGGAGCCCAGGGAGAAAATATCAGTTTCAGCGCTGAAGAAATGATAAAGATCGCACAGAAGCTTGATGATATCGGGATACATTACATAGAGGGCGGCTGGCCCGGTTCCAATCCCAGGGACGAGCGC
Source organism: Desulfobacteraceae bacterium (assembly GCA_013202725.1). Lineage (GTDB taxonomy): Bacteria > Desulfobacterota > Desulfobacteria > Desulfobacterales > ETH-SRB1 > Desulfaltia. The sequence continues at coordinate 1,589 of JABMRH010000066.1, read as the reverse complement.
TTTTTTGAGCTGGCGAAAAATATTAAATTTCAAAACGCCCGTCTTGCCGCATTCGGCGCAACCCGCAAGATCGGAATCAAGCCTGATGATGATCATAACTTAAATGCGCTTCTTGAGAGCGGCGCTCCTGCTGTCACAATTTTTGGAAAGACTTGGGATCTTCATGTCGAGCAGGTTATGAGAAATACTTTGAAAGAGAATCTTGAAATGATACGTGACTCTGTCGAGTATCTGAAAAGGAATGATCGTGAGGTTATATACGATGCCGAGCATTTTTTTGACGGTTATAAGAAAAACCCGGATTATGCATTGCAAACCCTGATGGCTGCTGTAGAAGGCGGCGCAGACACTATTGTTCTCTGCGACACAAATGGGGGCAGCCTGCCATTTGAAATAGAATCCATCATAAATGATATACGAAAAAGCATTGTTGAAAAACAGACTGCAAAAACAGATACCCTGCCGCTTAAAATCGGAATTCATACACACAACGACTGCGGCATGGCTGTGGCCAATTCTATAGCAGCGATACGCGCAGGCGCTGTTATGGTTCAGGGAACTATCAATGGATATGGAGAAAGATGCGGCAATGCAGACCTTACCTCAATTATACCGATTCTTTGTATAAAAATGGATTGCCCGTGTATTTCAAGTAAGAACCTTGCAAAACTAAAAAAGCTCTCCAGGTTTGTCAGCGAGACTGCAAACATGATTCCATTAAACGCCAGGCCTTTTGTCGGCAAAAGCGCTTTTGCTCACAAGGGCGGTATTCATGTAAGCGCTATCATGAAGGTGCCGGGGGCATACGAACACATGGACCCTGAGTATGTGGGCAACAAGCGCCGTGTTTTGATATCGGATCTTTCAGGCAAGAGCAACGTGGAATACAAGGCCAGGGAACTGGGCATTGAGCTTAAGGGAAAGGGGTTTGACAGCCGCAAGATCGTTTCTGAAGTAAAGCGGCTGGAAGAGCAGGGTTATCAGTTTGAAGCGGCTGAGGGCTCATTCAAGATACTGATGGAAAAATTTACAAAACAGTTCAAACCTTTATTTGAACTGAAATCTTTTAGAGTTCACATTGAAAAGGAAAAAGATCATCCATGTTCGTCTCATGCTACAATCAAAATTTCTGTCGGCGATAAGGAAGAAATCACTGCCGCCGAAGGACATGGGCCGGTCGGCGCTTTGGATAATGCTTTGCGCAAGGCCCTGGAGAAATTTTATGTAACAGATCTTGATTCCATGCGTCTTGTAGATTTCAAGGTGCGGGTAATAGATGGCGCAAAAGGAACCGCAGCAAAGGTAAGGGTTTTAATAGAGTCAAGAGACGAAGATGATATCTGGAGCACAATCGGCGCTTCAGAAGATATTATAGAAGCAAGCTGGCAGGCGCTGGCAGACAGTTTTCAGTATAAACTGGCTAAGGAACGGAGAAAATCATGAATGAAAATGAAAAAGTAATAATATTTGATACTACTTTAAGAGATGGTGAGCAGTCTCCCGGAGCCAGCATGAATGCCGCTGAAAAGATGCGGATTGCCGTGCAACTGGAAAAACTCGGTGTAGATGTATTGGAAGCAGGGTTTCCT
>JABMRH010000065.1 GCA_013202725.1 Desulfobacteraceae bacterium | reverse complement strand
TGTTTTATCAATATCTTAACACCTAACACCTAACACTTAACACTTAACAGAGGATACTTATGGCTAAAGCAATCTATTGGGCGGATCATTATGCCAACATCAAAAGAACCGGCCAGGAGGCGGTAAAACTGATCAGGCCCGGGAAAAGGGTTTTTATCGGATCATCATGCGGAGAGCCGCAGCATCTGGTCAGGGAGCTTTGTGAAGCATCAGGAAATTTTACAGACCTTGAGATAGTCCGCCTTATGACCCTGGAAAGCACCCCTTTAACACTGATCGCAAACAAAACAAATTGCCGGAGCATGAATATTAGATCTTTTTATCTTGGGTCTGCCGCTACTGATATCTTTGCAAGAAACAAACGATTTATTACTCCGATAAACCTTTCCGCTGTACCATTTCTGTTTAAGAACAGACAACTTCCCATACATGTAGCTCTTATTCAAGTGTCTCCGCCGGATGATTTTGGATGGATGAGCCTTGGTATTTCCGTAGATGTAACTCTGGCCGCAGCCATGTCCGCCGATCTTGTAATCGCCCAGGTAAACTACAAAATGCCGAGGGTGCTTGGACGAAGCTTTATCCATGTTAATGATGTAGATATGGTTGTCGAATATGAGGAGGATCTTCTTACAATTGATGAGGCTAAAGAGTCTGAGTCTTCAAATCTTATCGGCAGGCAGATAACGCGACTTATTGACGATGGCTCGACAATTGAAATCGGCATCGGCGCGACGCCGCAAGCAACCCTTTTAGCTTTGTCAGGCAAAAACGATCTTGGAGTCCACACTCAATATCTGACAAATGGTATAATGGATCTTGTATCAAAAGGGGTTATAACAAACCGGAAAAAGGGGTTTAATGAGGGAAAGCTTGTGGCAAGCAGCGCAATAGGAACAAGTCATCTTTACGAGTTTTTAGATGATAATCCCGCCATAGAATTTCATCCTTCAGATTATGTAAATGACCCGGGCATTATTTCCCGCCATTACAGGATGGTTTCCATGAACATGGCAACGGCAATAGATCTCACCGGACAGGTCGCCGCCGATACCATTTCTTACGATTATTTTTCAGGTGTTTCAGGTATGCTCGACTTTATAAGAGGAGCGGCTCGGTCTAAAGGGGGTAAATCGATTCTTATGCTCCCTGCGACATCCATGCGCGGCAAGAAGAGCCGGATTGTCCCCAGCCTGAGCGACATGGCCGTAGTAGTTCCAAGAGGTGATGTTCAATGTGTTGTTACCGAGTATGGCGTTGTTAACCTGTTCGGCAAAAGCCTCCAGGAAAGGGCTATGGCCATGATCAGCATTGCTCATCCTGATTTTCGCGATGAGCTGTTTTTTGAGGCCAAACAGATGGGTCTGCTCGGCGCAGAGCGCGAGCTTAAGGAATCCATTCACGGCGTTTATCCTCTTGATCTTGAGGAAACAGTTGAAATCGAAGACGAACCGGTAACCATCAGACCTGCAAAACCGGTTGATGAAAGAAGAATACAGGAGCACTTTTACAACCAGGAAAAGAGCGATATAATTTCGAGATTTTTTCATGAGAAGACAAGCTTTGTGCGTAAAGAGGCTGAAGGCATGTCGCAGATAGATTATATTAAAGATCTTACTATTGTCGCAATTATCGGTGAATCCGGTTTTAGAAGGGTTATTGCAATCGGAGAATATTTGCTTGACGAGACAAAAAACGTGGCAGAGGTCGCCTTTTCCGTAAACAGGGAATATCAGGGGAAAGGGCTGGGCAGAATCCTGATGCGGAAACTTTCCGAAGCTGCGCGGGAAAACGGAATTGCCGGCCTTATAGCCTATACTTCGCCGCAAAACCAGGTAATGATCAGGCTGTTTAAAAGCCTGCCTTACAAAACCGCAACTATTTTTGACGGCGATGTTCTTTCACTTAGCTGCAGATTCGATGAATTAAAATAGACCAGTAAAATGGAGTCGGACATGATTAGCCACACTGTTTTATTTTTGCCTCACAATAAAAGGATAACCGTAAGGAATGGAGAAAATCTTATCCGTGCCGCCATGGAGGCAGGGGTTCATATTAATGCATCGTGCGGAGGGGAAGGTGTATGCGGCAAGTGTTACGTTATCATCGAGCAGGGAGATGTTGATGGAGGAATAACGGAAAAGTTAAGCCGGGAAGAATGCGCGGCCGGATACCGGCAGGCATGTTTGAGTAATGTAAAAAGCGACATAGTTGTACGTATACCTGTAGAATCGGATGTTGATGCGAGCATGCTTAACATGCAAAGCACTCCCAGGCGAGCCACCCGTATCATGGAAATGGATTTTGAACAGTTAAAGCAAAACGGCCGTTTCCTGCCCCCTGTTGAAAAAAGATATATTAAACTACCTGAGCCTTCTGCAAAAGACAACCTGCCTGACGTTACAAGACTTGTTAATTACCTGAAACTGAATTTCAATGAGCATCGTCTTGTCATTGATCTGCCGGTTATCCGTAAAATCCCGGGAGTTTTTAGAAAAGATAATTTTAAAATAACCGTTACGCTTGCCCGCCCTGTCCAGACCGGTAGAAAGACTCATATTGTCAATGTCGAGCCCGGCGATACGAGCGACAAACGCTATGGGATTGCCATGGATATCGGCACTACAACTATCTATGGCCGGCTGATAGATCTAAGCACAGGCAAAATTATGGCCGATTACGGTGATTTTAACAAACAGATAGGTTTTGGGGAAGACGTGATCACCAGGCTGATATATGCGGAAAAACCAGGGGGGCTTAAAAAGCTTCATGAAGTTAGTTTAGAGACCATCAACAATATCCTGCGCAAGATAATTAATGATGCCGGAATTGACCCTGAACAGATTTTATTAGTTACATTGGCAGGCAACACAACAATGACTCAGCTTATGCTGAAGGTTGACCCAAAATACATCAGACGTTCGCCATATGTGCCTGCTTCAGCGTTGTATCCGCCGATCAAGGCTGTCGATCTGGGCATGGCATTGGGCGAGCATGTTACAACATTGATATATCCTGAGATATCAAGTTATGTGGGCGGCGATATTGTCGCCGGCATAATGGCATCAGGAATCTATTGTTCTGAGGAGCTTACCCTGTATATGGATATCGGCACAAATGCCGAAATTGTGATCGGCAACAGGGAGTGGCTTGCATGTGCGGCATGTTCTGCGGGCCCGGCTTTTGAAGGTGGCGGCATAAAATTCGGAATGCGCGCTACAAAAGGAGCGATTGAAGATTTTTCCATAGACCCTCTTACGCTTGAGCCGATGAATATAACCATAGGAAATGTCCGGCCAAAAGGAATATGCGGCAGCGGCCTTATCAATATTGTGGCTACAATGTTTGAGCTAAGTATTATTGATAATCTCGGCAAGTTCAATCGCAGTCTTCATACAGACAGTATCCGGCAAAATGATGGGGTATATGAATACGTGCTTGCAAGGGCGGATGTTACACACATAGACAGGGATATCGTTATTACCGAACCTGATATCGATAATCTTATCAGGGCAAAGGGAGCTATGTTCAGCGGTTGCATGACCCTTCTTAAGGAGGTCGGTCTCAGCATTCATGATATCGACCGTATTGTTCTGGCAGGTGGATTTGGAAGTTATGTGGATCTGGAAAAGGCAATGACAATCGGTCTGCTGCCTGAAATAGATCCTGACAAGGTTGTTTTTATCGGCAATGGATCACTTACCGGCGCAACAATGGCTTGTCTGGCAAACCATATAAGGAAAGATGTGATAGATGTAATAAAGAAGATGACAAACTTTGAACTGTCGGAAACAGCATCATATATGAATAATTATATGGCCTCGCTCTTTTTGCCGCATACGGATATGAATAAATTCCCAAGACTCAAAGCCCGTATCGAAACCCGGAAAAAAATAAGATTAACGTAACATGAAATCAAAAGCCCTTGAAATAAACCTGGAATGCTATCGTGTTGATGTTGCCATAGAGGACAAATATGCAATCCTTCAGGAGGTAATGTCCAAGTATTATGGACTCAGGGACGGTTTGAATACCTTTTTGAAGGAGCTTTCTCATCCGTATAAAAACTGGGAATTTATTGTCCGGGAAGCAAGAAATTATTCCCTGAATTATTTTCATCTTCTTAAAAACCATCCTAAAGGGCCTGATGCAGCGACTCTTTTGGCAAATATCTTTAACAATGCCATTCTATCTGAAAGCAAAGTTGAAGTCAGGGCCGATGCTGTGGACAATCTTCTTCTTTTCCTGCAAAAAATCATAAAAGATTCCGGCCGGGATATCAAAAGATTCATTCCTGTAATCGATAGCTCCTTTGACAGTATCAGGAATTACAAAAAAGATAGTTTCTTTCTGTTTGTTAAAAGCTTCTATCAGATAAAAAGACTGGCTAAAGCGATTTTAAATCATACGCATGAGCTCACAAGCGCAGATTACCAGGCAATCAACCTGCTTTTGTTAAAATATTTCAAGCATACATATTCTTACTGGCTAAGCGAGGAAGATCCGTTTGACTGGTTTAAAAACGAGGCCGGTGATATTGACGACAAAGAACCGTTTGATGAAATTTTTAAATATATATCCCATAAACAAATCAACAAATGGCAGTCAATGACAGGCAAAATCGCCCTGCAAAAAGGTATCGACTCTAAAAAAATTTTACAAAACCTGTTAGAACTGCCGGCATACAGTCAGATTGTTGAAATATACAAGGAGATCCCACAAAGACTGGTTGAAGCGGACACGAAAAATGGCAAAGGCAACCTGTGGAAACTTATATTTCTTTTCCATATAATGAAGACACCCGGGCTTTCAATCATTTACGAAGAAGCTTTAAGAGATATTAACAGAACCCTTTCCTGGCTTATAGAGCATGAAAAGGCTGGAATATCCGCAAACTGATACAGGAAACCTTTTCCATATTAAGAGGGCTGGCCGATAAATTTCCTGCCACTGTTTTAAACTGCGTCCTTAATATGGGTAAGGG
>JABMRH010000064.1 GCA_013202725.1 Desulfobacteraceae bacterium | reverse complement strand
TTATAAGACGCCAGGAAGAGAGTCTGGCGCTGCGTTATTTATTATGGCAGTATCAGAAAAAACAGATTCCACAGCCCCCCTATGAAGATCTGGAAAGACAGGCCGGTCAAATCGTTGATGATGCGCATCGTATAGCTCGTGAAAGAGGGAGCAATCTTATTTCCATCATTAAAGAACTGGTCAAAGATATTAAAAAAAGTTAAACTTTAAAATTACTTTTAAATATTTCTTCCTGTTCATCAAGGATTTCATTTAGAATCTTTATATTTGTCATGGGATTCATTATCACGCAGCGAAAAACAACAATATCTTTTCCATGCTGATTTATTTTTAGTTTTGTTCGTGAAACAAAACTCTTTCCAGCCTCCCTTTGCAGCCTTTGAACAGCCCTGTTTATTTTGTTTAATTTTTTGTTAATGTCGCATATCTGTTCAGGATTACCTTCGGCTAACCGGCGCTGAATATGGAAGGGGCATATTCTGTAGGTAAGAATGTTAAGCTCCGGGCGTGTTATTATCTGGAAGTCAGGTCTTTTTTCAATTTCTTCGGCAAATTTCAGGCATGTGTCAATCCCATGCTCAATCAGCAGCGCATAACCACGGCTCCCCATTATTTTAAGCGCGCTGTCCAGTATAATAGAGCTTGCCTCCCTCGAACCCGCGAGCGATTTTATGCCGAGATCAACAGAACCAGGGCGGTTTACATAGTTTGCATGATATGCGACAACATCCATGATTGAAGGGTCCTTAAAGACAACTATGCTGCAGCCCATCGGCATATAAAACTGTTTATGGCCGTCTATTGTCACGGAATCCGCAAGTTTTATGCCTTTAAGCAGATGCCTGTATTTTTCAGACATTAGTGTGGGGCCACCCCATGCGGCATCCACATGAAAGTGAATCCTGTTTTCCGCGCATATTTCTCCGATTTCAGACAGAGGATCGACAGTCCCGGTTTCCGTGGCTCCGGCAATGCCGACAATGGCAACAATCTTTGTTTTAACGGAGCTGTTTTTTATATCTTTGATCGCTTTTTTTAGACAATCAATGTCCATGCGGTTGTTCGCATCAACATCGATTGTCATAATATTTTGGTTGCCTATTCCAAGAAGACCACCGGCTTTTTTAACGCAATAGTGACCAAGTCTCGATACCAGTATAACGCACCTTTCTATCTGGTATGCTTTGTATGCGGCCTGTATTCCTTCCTGTTCAACGCCGGCAAAACCATTTTTCGGCGCAAGCATGGAGTTTCTGGCGACCCAGAAAGCTGTGAGATTTGCCAGGGTGCCGTCTTCAATAAAACAGCCTAACGTGGTTCGGATATTCTGGACATGGTTTTCATAGAAAGCTTCATCTTTTTCGTAGATCAGCCTGTGAATTTTGGCAATGACCTGTTTTTCCAAAATCGAGACAACCTTTGAGGTTTCAATTTTAACTACATTTTGATTGAGCGCTGCGACTATGGTTTTGAGATGAACCATGAAAAACGGAATTGCGGAAGTCATGTGACCCACAAAATAGGGCGAGGTAACATTGACGGCATGTGGCGCAATATTTTCGACAAGATCTGCTATGACATCCGCGAGTTTCTTTTCAGGATTTTTGCTGATAAGGGTGTTGGTAAAGTTTCTTGATAAATCCTTGAGGCTGACCTCTTCGGTAATGCCGACATGTTTTTTAAGAAAATCGTGAAGCCCGAAAAATATCTGCTCCATGTATTTGAGAAGAGTGGACCTGGAGGCATCATCTTCATGATTAATAAATGTTCTCATTAGGGTCTGCCAGTCGGCGACGAGTTCGATTTTCTTTTCCAAGTTGATTTTATCCATCATTAGCCTTACTGTATTTTAGTATATATGAACTTATAAAAAATTGGATTTATCAGGTGTTAGGTTGAAGCAATTATTTATTTTATCAATTGCTTAACACTTAACACTTAACACTTAACACATTTTACTTAACATGCCCGTTATTTGATTCCAAGCAAATCTTTTACGCAAATATCCTTGATAAACCCTGATGCCTTTGATAAATTAATTTTAGATTTTTATTTTAAACAGGAGGATATATGATCAGAGTCGGCGTAATCGGCGCAACAGGATATGCGGGCGCGGAGCTTGTCAGGATACTCTCCGGTCATCCGGAAGTAGAGCTGACGGTTCTGACTTCCAGGCAGTATGCAGGAGTGAAGTTTGATAGAGTTTACCCTGCAATGGCCGGAATCGTCACACTAATTTGTGAAGAGTTTTCTTTAGATATTATGTGTGAGAGGGCTGATGTTGTATTTACGGCTTTGCCGCACAAGACTTCCATGGAACTTGTGCCCGAGCTTATCAAGTGCGGGAAGAAGGTTGTGGATCTTTCCGCTGATTTCAGGTTCAAGGATGTTTTGAGGTATGAAAAATATTATCAGCCGCATACTGCAAAAGAGCTGCTCAAAGAAGCGGTTTATGGCCTTTGCGAAATTTATTTTGATAAAATAAAAAATGCCTCTCTGATCGGCAATCCAGGATGTTATCCTACCAGTGTCATTTTACCACTGGCCCCTTTTCTGAAACAAAATATTATTGATCTCAATACAATTATCGCGGATTCGAAATCAGGGGTCAGCGGTGCGGGAAGGTCTCCTTCTCTGACCACACACTTTTGCGAGGCCAACGAGTCATTAAAGGCATACAAAGTCGCCGAGCACAGGCATAATCCGGAGATGGAGGAGGTGCTCAGCCTTGAAGCCGGCAGTCCCGTCAACATAACCTTTGTTCCTCATCTTGTTCCCATGACGCGCGGCATGCTTACAACAATATATGCCGGCCTTGCAAGAAAGACCGGTCCTGAAGAGATAGAGGATTGCATCGCCTCTTTCTATTCAGGCCGTCCTTTTATCCGTATATGCCCTGACAATATACTGCCTGATACATTGCATGTAAAAGGAACTAATTATTGTGACATAGGGTTTAAATTAGATGTGCGTAATAACCGTCTGATCCTGATTTCCGCAATCGATAATCTGGTTAAAGGCGCCGCGGGCCAGGCTGTTCAGAATATGAATATAATGCTTGGTATGGATGAAACCAGCGGGCTGAACAATATCCCCAAAAAGGAGCGCATAATATGAAAGCTTACCAAGTTTCGGTATTAGCAGAAAACAAACCAGGCAGTCTGTCCAGAGTCACAAAAATTCTTGCAAATGAAAAGATCAATATTCGATCAATTGGTTGCAGATAAAAATATCAACATTGAAAATGCTTACGGTTTTGTGCTGGAAAGCTGGAAAAAAGCTATAATTATACTTGATGTCAAAGAACTTGAAAGGGCTAAGGAGATACTTGAAAAAGCCGGCTTTGAAATTTTAAATGAAGAGGAAATGTCGGCTGTTGAGCCGTTTCACTATATGAAATATTGATGGCGTCGTAAAAAGTCCCATCTACTACGCCTTGTATATTAACCTTGTTACTTAAAGATCTTTGCATAACGTCCCATTTTGCCCAATCTATGCGTCAGTCGTTTTGATTCCGGCTGCCCTTTTTGTTTTGTTGGTTTTGTTTCAGAAGGGATAAAAAAATAGCCTGCCCGATTTATCATAACTTGACAGGTTTATAAATTATATGATAACAATACTACTAAAATTTTTGTAAAATTTTTTACCACAGAGCACACAGAGATCGCCAAAGTATTGTAGCGGATTATAGAAAATCTTAATGTGCTCTGAGATTTGGTGAAAACAAACCAGATCTTATGAAGGGCTGATTTATGCGAAAAAAAATCACATTTTTTATGTTAAACTCTTCAGGTTCTCCAATAAAGCAGGCAACTGTTTCCAGAACATTTTTACGTTTTTCAGGCCTTTTTGTCACAGCTATCATTACATTTTTTGGTTTTGTAATGTATGACTATTATGATGTTAAGCTGAAATTATCAAATATCAGAGGGGTGGAGAGTGATATTTCCGAGCAATCTGATATAATAGTTGCCCAGCGCAAGCAGATAAAAAATTTTGCAGATGAGATCAATTCCTTAAAGTCAAAACTGGTTGATCTAAACAGTTTTGAAAAACGGTTGAGGATTGTTGCCAATATTGAAAAACCCGCTGATCAGGACAACCTTTTTGGTATTGGCGGTTCAGCGCCTGATGATCTTGATACACAGATTCCGCTTACTGATAAGCACAACAGCCTGGTTCGCGAAATGCACGAGCAGACCAGGCAGCTTGATTTGGCATCAACAAATCAAAAGCAGGGGTTTGAGTCGCTGTTGAAATATCTTGAAGATCAACAAAACCTTCTTGCCTCAACACCTGCTATACGCCCGGTAAGCGGGTGGACATCATCAAGCTTCGGATATCGCGTATCCCCGTTTACCGGCTTGCGCGAATTTCACAAAGGGTTGGATATCGCTACCCGGATAGGTACGCCTATAATTGCAACTGCCGATGGGGTCGTAACATTTACCGGCAGAAAAGGCCTGCTTGGCAAAATGATTATTATTGATCATGGCCATGGAATGGTTACCCGTTATGCGCATCTTCAGAAGACATTAAAAAAATATGGCGACTCTGTAAAGCGAGGGGATACCATTGCGCTTGTCGGTAATTCAGGCAGAACCACAGGCTCCCATCTCCATTATGAGGTTCATCTTAACGGGATTCCGGTTAATCCTGAAAAATACATACTTAATTAGAGACCTTTGAAATTAACAATTCTCTCTATATTCTTTAATTCCTTTCTCTTTCTTATCTTTGAGCGTCTCGCTGTAATTCTCTGTTAAAAAAACAGCAACTTAAATTCTTCATAGACATTTCGCGAACTTCATCTTATTATAATTGATAAACTGGTAAAAAGTCGTCACTCCGGTGAAAACCGGAGTCCAGATGGCCTGTAACTGCTTGAAAGGACTGGATTCCGGCTTTCGCAGGAATGACGGAAAACGGTATTTTTCGACTTTTTACGACGCTATCATAAT
>JABMRH010000063.1 GCA_013202725.1 Desulfobacteraceae bacterium | reverse complement strand
TTTAAATTTTATATAAAAAATAGTTTAAAACAATTGATGATTCCCTGCAGCAAGCTGCAGGTAATCTTCGACTGTAAGGAATTTTGTCAATTTTTTGATTCGCTCGCTAACACCGTAGCAAGCTACGGGGAATGCGCTCGCTGTTTCAGTTCACACGCCTTTGGATCTGTTTCCTGGTGCTTTCGTTTTTTTGAGGGTCGGAAGCGGGGTTGATGGAGGTGAAAGAAAAAACCGATTAAAAGAGAGGAAAAAAACTATGGCTTATGTTACAATGAGGGAGCTTCTTGAAGCTGGGGTGCATTTTGGGCATCAGACAAAGCGCTGGAATCCAAAAATGAAACCATACATCTTCGGAGCAAGGAACGGTATTTATATTATCGATCTCCAAAAAACTGTTCGCATGTTTAAAACAGCATATGATTTTGTAACCGAGATTGTCGCAGACGGCAAATCGGTTCTTTTTGTCGGCACCAAAAAGCAGGCCAGGGAATCTATTTATGAAGAGGCTAATCGATGCGAAATGTTTTATGTGCATAACAGGTGGCTGGGTGGAATGCTGACAAATTTTCATACCATTAAACAGAGTATAGATCGTCTTAACCATCTTAATGATATAATAAATGACGGATCCATAAATCTGTTTCCCAAAAAGGAGCGACTGAAACTTGAGCATGAAAGGGTAAAGCTCGACAACAATCTTGGCGGAATCCGGACCATGAATGGGGCTCCAGGCGCTATCTTTGTTGTTGATTCTAAAAATGAGGCAATTGCAGTGCGTGAGGGGAAACGTCTCAATATACCTATTGTTTCTATTGTTGACACCAACTGCAATCCTGATGAGATCGATTATATCATACCTGGAAATGATGATGCCATACGGGCAATACGGCTGATTACAGCCAGAATTGCCGATGCCTGTATCGAGGGTAGAAAGAAAATGATCGAGAAACAGCAGGCAGAGGCCGACAAAGAAATCGAAGAGCAACCTGAAGAAGTGTCTTCCGGTGAAGAATTAGAACCAGGTCAAAAAATGGTTGTTTCAGACGGTTCAGATGGACCGATTGTAGAGATAATAAAAAAAGCAAAACCTGCAACTTCGCCAAAGCCTGTAGATGATTCTCAAAGCGAAGAATTGACAAACATTACCGAAGCAGAATAGACAGGAGAAAAAGAATGACAACAATTAGCGCGGCAATGGTTAAACAGCTCCGTGAAAAGACAGGAGCCGGTATTATGGATTGTAAAGAGGCTCTTGCAGAATGCGATGGGGATATAAGCAAATCTATTGATTTCTTAAGAAAAAAAGGGTTGGCTACAGCCTCAAAGAGATCCGGCAGGGTTATGAGCGAAGGAGTAATTAAATCTTATATTCATACGGGCAGTAAACTTGGCGTGTTGGTTGAGATTAATTGCGAGACCGATTTTGTTGCAAAAAATGATGATTTTATTGAGTTTGCAAAAAATATAGCAATGCATATTGCAGCTACTAATCCTGTTGGTATCAAGCCCGAAGATGTTCCCGAAGAGATAATTAACAAGGAAAAGGAAATCTATCGTGCGCAGGCCATAGAAACAGGCAAGCCTGAAAATATTGTAGATAAGATAACAGAGGGTAAGTTGCAGAAATTTTATAAGGACAACTGTCTTATGAGCCAGGCATACGTACGGGATCCCAATATAACTATTGAGGATCTTTTAAACAGCTTGATTGCAAAGATCGGCGAGAATATTACGATTAAACGTTTTGTGCGGTTCCAGGTAGGGGAGTCCTGAAACTTTGGCATTAGCTCGGTATAAAAGAGTTTTGTTAAAACTTAGCGGCGAAGCCCTTATGGGAGATATGGACTTCGGAATCAGCCAGGAAAGGATAAAATATATGGCTGATGAGATCCGCTCGGTATTTGATCTCGGACTTCAGATCGCCGTTGTTATCGGCGGAGGCAACATATTCAGAGGGGTTTCCGCAGGTTCATTCGGCATGGATAGAACATCTGCCGATCATATGGGCATGCTTGCTACGGTGATCAACAGTATTGCGCTGCAGGATGCTCTTGAGAAAAGAGGAGTTCAAACCCGCACACAGTCGGCCATATCAATGCATGAAATAGCTGAACCGTATATACTTCGTAAAGCTATACGCCATCTTGAAAAAGGGCGTGTCGTACTTTTTGCGGCCGGCACCGGCAACCCATACTTTACTACAGACACTGCCGCTGTATTAAGGGCTCAGGAGATTCATTCTGAAATTTTACTAAAGGCCACCAGAGTTGACGGTTTGTATGATTCAGATCCTGAAATTAACGAGGATGCTAAATTCATAAAAAAAATAGGTTACATGGAAGTCCTTGAAAAACAGCTCAAAGCCATGGATACGACGGCTGTTTCTCTGGCTATGGATAATAAACTCCCAATTATAGTTTTTAATCTGAAAGAAAAAGGAAATTTCAGAAAGATTATATGCGGAGAGGAGATTGGGACACGAATTGACAGTTGAGGGTGAAAGCCATGATTGATTCGATTTATCAGGAAACAAGAGATTCGATGGGCAAGTCGATATCGACCCTGAAAAATGAAATAAAAAGGGTCAGGACAGGGCATGCTTCCCAGTCGCTGCTTGACGGTATACGGGTTAATTACTACGGCACTCCGACTCCAATTAACCAGATGGCATCTATTTCAGTCCCTGAAAGCCGTCTTATTACAATACAGCCGTGGGATGTTTCTGTAATCAAGGAGATTGAAAAGGCGATATTGAAATCGGATCTTGGGCTGACGCCTTCAAATGACGGCAAGATAATAAGAATATCAATTCCATCGCTTACAGAGGAGAGAAGAAAAGAGCTTGTAAAGATCGTGCATAAAATGTGCGAAGATTATAAGATTGCGCTGCGTAATATAAGGCGTGATTCAAACGATCTGTTAAAAGGTTTAAAAAAGGATGGCGAGATTGCGGAAGATGATGCTTTCAGGGCTCAAGATCAGGTCCAGAAAATAACAGATGAGCATATCAAGCAACTCGACGATATCTATAACGAAAAAGAGAAAGAGATCCTTGAATTTTAGTGAGACTCACCCAATTTATACAGATCGGGTTTATACAGATCGTGACACCGCAAATTATCCATCTCATGTGGCCATCATTATGGACGGCAATGGCAGATGGGCGAAACAGCGCCTTTTAAACCGGATAAAAGGTCATGAAAAAGGGGCTGAAACGGTTCGAACAATTGTTGAATGTTGCCGTGAAATCGGGATTTCCATCCTGACCCTGTATGCTTTTTCCACAGAAAACTGGCAGCGGCCGAAAGTGGAGGTTGCTGCTCTTATGACCCTTCTTGCAAATTTTCTTAAATCAGAGCAAAAAAAATTATTGGATAATAATATCCGGCTTAATGCAATAGGGCAGATAGAGCGTTTGCCGGAAAATGTTCGGAATGCGCTTCATAACAGCATGGTTTTAACGGAAGAGAATAACGGTATGCTTCTAAACCTTGCGTTGAGTTACGGGGCCAGAGCTGAGATAGTCGGGATGGTAAAAGATATTGCAATAAAGGTTAGAGAGGGCATAATCGATCCTGATTCAATAACAGATGAGGTCATATCTGATTCCCTTTATACAAAAGGGATGCCGGACCCTGATCTGTTGATAAGAACCAGCGGCGAGATGCGCATAAGCAATTTTCTCCTGTGGCAAATCGCTTATACTGAAATTTATGTCACAGATACATTGTGGCCCGATTTTAGCAAGGATGAGTTTATGCAGATTTTGAAAAATTACCAACATCGAAAACGCAGATTCGGCAAGGTTTAACCATGCATTTTAAACGTTGGATTACAGCTATCGTGGCTCTTCCCCTTGTTATCTTGATGACCTGCAAAGGGGGAACAATTCTGTTTGCTATATTTATATGTATAGTATGCATGATGGCGCTTGTAGAATATTTTCGCATAGTGTTCAATAAAGCTCAAAGCTCAAAGCAAGAAGCTCAAAGCAAGAAGCTGGAAGCTAAAAATCTTTCAGCTTTCAGCTTTCAGCTTTCAGCTTTTATCATAGGTCCTATCATTATTATGGCCGCATATATAAACTCGTTTAACATTATTTTTGGCCTTATTATTTTAAACCTTATTCTTTCCGGGCTGATTTCCCTGAGCTACTTCAAGACGAACCCTTCGGTTATAGAGCTAATTGCAAGACAGGTCCTGGGCATTATATACATTCCATTATTTCTTTCCTGCATGGTGTTAATACGAAATGATGTTGATGGCATAGCCTGGATTTTCTTTCTGCTGACCCTTGTTTTTGCCGGTGATACAGGCGCATTCTATGTGGGCCGCCTTTTTGGGAGACATAAACTTTGTCCTGCCGTTAGCCCGGGAAAGACTATTGAAGGCGCTATTGGGGGACTTGCAGCGACTTTGGGGGCAGGTCTTATCTTTATGAATTATTTTTTAAAATCGTTTCCATTGTGGCCGGGCATCCTGTTTTTTCTTTCCATCGGAGTTATCGGGCAACTTGGTGATCTGTTTGAATCCGAACTTAAGCGATATGCCGGCGTGAAAGATTCAGGCTCAATCCTGCCTGGTCACGGCGGCATCCTTGATCGAATTGATGCGCTTTTGTTTGCGGCTCCTGTCGCATATTTTTTTAAGGGATATATATTGCTGTGAAACAGCTTTCCATACTTGGATCTACCGGATCAATCGGTTGCAATGCTCTTGCAATTATAGAAATGTTCCCCGAGCAATTCGGTATTAAAGCCCTTGCGGCCGGAACCAATATTGAACTGTTAGCCGGTCAGATCAAGAGGTTTTCCCCTGAGCTTGCTGTTGTTATTGATGAAAACAGGGCGCTTGAACTGAAAAGAATACTTCCTTCAAAGGCCCGCGTTGAAATAATGTATGGGGAAGATGGATACAGGGCCGCAGCTACACATGGATCTGTTGATATGGTTGTGTCCGCAATGGTGGGCGCAGCAGGTCTTGCGCCGACTCTGGCAGCAATAGAGGCAGGCAAGGATATTGCGTTGGCCAACAAAGAATCTATTGTAATGGCAGGCGAAATTGTCTCAAAAAGAGCTGATGAAAAAGGGATCAATATACTTCCGATCGATAGCGAGCACAGCGCTGTCTTTCAATGTATTGTCGGCCAGCGAAAAGAGGATATTGACTCTATTTTACTTACAGGCTCCGGAGGCCCCTTTTTGAACCGGCCGGCAAGTGAATTTGCAAGCATAACGCCGGAAGATGCTCTTGCACATCCAACATGGCGGATGGGCAAAAAGATCAGTGTTGATTCGGCTACACTTATGAACAAGGGGCTTGAAGTAATAGAGGCCAAATCACTTTTTAAGGTTTCTCTGGACATGATAAAGGTGCTGATTCATCCGCAAAGCATGATTCACTCAATGGTTTCTTTCAGGGATGGATCAATAATTGCTCAGCTTGGCATACCGGATATGAAGGTGGCGATAGCATATGCCATGTCATATCCGGAGCGTCTTCCTCTAAGGCAGCCGATACCCGACTTTGTAAATATAGATCCTCTGACATTTAAAAAGCCTGATTTAGATAAGTTTCCCTGTCTTGCTCTGGCTTACAGGGCAGGCAAGGCAGGTGGAACCCTTCCTGCGGTTTTAAATGCATCAAATGAGATGGCTGTGCGGGCTTTTTTAGACAGACGCATTCCGTTTGTCAAAATATCTGAGGTTATCGGCAGAATAATGGAGATACACTCTGTTGTCGCAAATCCGGAGCTGTCCGATATTATCGAAGCTGACAGGTGGGC
>JABMRH010000062.1 GCA_013202725.1 Desulfobacteraceae bacterium | reverse complement strand
GTGTCAACGACGAGAAATCTTAATGACAGACAACAGGAGTTATGCAAAGCTCTCATGTTTTTTTGCGCCTTAGCGCCTTTGCGTGAGCCAGCCCTTAACACTTAACACTTAACACCTATACCTGCCCTCTAAGCCATGCCCACCCCAGGCCCAAATATTCATAAAACACCCTCTCCATCTTGCGAAGACTGTCTGTATTTGGAAAGAAAATATGCGGGCCAATCCCCTGTCTTTCTTTAACCATATAATCTGTTGGAGCAGGTATTGGTTTCATGCCCAATTTTTGGAAAAGAGCCATTGCACGGGGCATATGCGAAGCGGATGTTACTAATATGAATCTTTCATCCCCAACTATTTTATGAATTAACCGTGCCTGATCTTTAGTGTCTTTTGAAAGCTCCTCCAGAATGAGCTTATTGTCCCCTATGCTCATAATCTTAGCTACGCCAGCCATTACCATGGCATTAGACACTGGATCATACACCCCGCTACCTGATAATATTAACTTGCTTTCCGGAAGTTTTTTGTGAATTCTAACTCCTTCCAGCAAGCGGAAAAGAGAGGAATCCCCTATTTGACCGGTTATAGGAAGTTTTGGGTCTGAATTATGGCCGCCACCCAGCACAACCACACATTTAACATCGGAAAATTGATGCAAATCCACAAGAGGAGGATATTTATCTTCCAGAGACTTCAAGCAAACATCGGCTATACTCCCGTAGCTGAATAGAGCCAGTAAAAGAACGCCGGCAAAAACAACCATCTTCCCGGTCTTTTGCCTGCGTGTAAACCAGAGCAGGAAAATCCCAAATATCAGGATTTCAAGGATGATGGATAATGGGAAAAACAACGGCGCAACTATTTTCTTAAATAAAAACATCATTCCTCTGTCCTGTAAAATTCAGCCACAGACCCACACAGAAACACACGGACGAAATAATATTGGGTTATTTTCGCGAAGCGATGACTATTTTTAGCCGAACAAGTCGTTCGGCTAAAATGTCTGTGTCCGTCTGTGTGCGTCTGTGGCTAATATTCAAGAGTCGCCACACAATAAAAGACCTTTGCAAAACCATCGTTATCTGTCATTTCGACCCCAGGGAGAAATCTTAACAGAGACGAAAACAGATTCAATAAGTACTTTCTCATAATTTCTTCTTTATCTTAGCGTCGTTGCGCCTTAGCGTGAGCCCTATGTTTTCAAAAATAGTGGGCTGGGAAAGGAGCATTAGTATCTTTTAAAAAATTCTTCAATGCCGTCAGCATCCCTTTTTTAATTTTATGGCCCAGTTTGACCTCAATTGGGATAACACCTCAATGCACAACCCCTTCCCTCCTCACAACCTTTACAAATGTCATCCACAATATTTTCATATCAAAGAGGAAAGACCTGTTTTTCAGATAATACTCATCAAACTCAACCTTTATCGGAATCGGCAGTTCATCCCTTCCGTTTACCTGCGCCCAGCCGGTGATCCCCGGAATAAGTCTGTGAATCCCTTTCCCGGTTCTAAGCCCGACCAGATCATCCTGATTATATAGAGCCGGACGTGGCCCCACAAAACTTATGTCCCCTTTTAAAATGCTATACAACTGCGGCAATTCATCCAGACTGAACTTGCGCAGAAAAGACCCGATCGGAGTAAGATAAATATCAGGATTTTTCATGAGATGGGTTGCGACGGCAGGGGTGTCAACGCACATGGTCCGAAACTTGGGCATCTTGAAAATCTCATTATACCGCCCCACCCTGTCCGACCAATAAAGCACCGGACCTTTTGATGTCACTTTCACAAGAACGGCAACAATCAACATTGGAAAGGAGAAGACTATAAAAAACATTGAAGCAAGGACGATATCAAATATTCGTTTCATTTTTATCAGCCACAGACCCACACAGACATACACAGACTTTTTTTCAAACTTACATAAAAGAAAAAACAATTATCTCATCATCTTATCACTATTTTTAAAAGGGTTTTCAATTAGAATACCTTCAATTATCTGACCATGGTTCAAATCTTCAGTGAAAATTTTGTCGGCTTTTGCATTATAGGCAGCAGAAATGATTAAAGAAT
>JABMRH010000061.1 GCA_013202725.1 Desulfobacteraceae bacterium | reverse complement strand
TTCCTGGAAACACCGAGAGTATCAGGCATATCCTTGATTGTTATGGCCAAAGGCAATAGATAATCTTCTTTTATTATGTTGCCCGGGTGTGTTGGACGTCTTATCTTTCTTCTCATTATTATAATTCCTAATGATAATCATCGTAATCGACGATATAAGCATCGCTATCAATAAATTTAAAAAAATTAAAAACCTTAGCAAAACCACACAATTTCTTAAACGCCCTGGCTTTTGGCATCAAGCGAACTGGTTTGTTCGGTGCTTATTGCTGGTATTTCATATTCAATTCGACCATTTTTCCAAATTGGTATTTTATAATTATTTTTCCGGGCATTTTCAGCAACCTTGGCTGAGGCTCGTTGTAAAGCCCTTAGCCCTATAACTGCATATTTCTTATGTTCTTTCATTATTCTACTCCGATTCATCAAGAATTACAGGCTTTTCCCCTGATGTATCAAAAACAATCCAGGAGTCAGCCAGCGATTTATAAATTTTTTGGAAATTACTCCAACTTCTATCAAACCTTCTTTTGATGTCGCGTTCGGGAACATTATGTCCGCCTTGGGCAACCCTCAATTTCACACGTTCGATAGCAAAATCAACTGATGGCAATTTCAGATAATAAATTATAATTTCATAGCGCTGCGATTTCCAGGTTTTTATTTTCTTTACGTATCCTTTGCCGCTAAGTGTTGTTTCAAACGCAAAAGATTCGTTTTTTCTAACGCAGTCATCAATATGTTTAATCATTAATCTTCCGGCCTCGATAGCTGTTTTGTCTGGCTGGAAAGGAGATAAACCCTGAGCAATCAAGTCTGCATTGATAAAATTTAGGCACTCTGCCTCAATTGGAAGAAACTCATTAGCAAATGTCGTTTTTCCTGCTCCATTAGGGCCAGCTATTATGTAACATTTTTTCTTCAAAAAATTTCCTTCCATATTTCAGCGGACACTGAGCTCAGCGGCGGTAATTAGCCGGCTGCTGAAGCGGCTTGTTCTGCCTCATTTTCTTTCTGTTTAAGGTATTCTGACCTCAGGTCTGCCAACAGTTTCCCGTTTCTGTTTTTCCAGCTTGTCCAACCATTTACGGTTTTTCGATCGCTTCCTGCATCTTGTATTCCAAGAAGGGCAGCATAAGAAGGACTCTTAAACTTTTTGTCCAAAACGATCATGCTTCCTTCTTTTGTAATAACCGCTTTGTATTTTTTCTGATTCCCGCCTCTTGGTTTGTAGCTCATCACCAACTCATCACCCACACTAAGGAGACCTGCTTCAAGAAGATCAGTAAGAGAAAGATCGTAGTAAACTATCCCCGATTTTGGTTTCTCCTTTTCTTTTGTGGTATCAAGGACTGGGCGATACTCTTCTGGAATTTCATACGCTACATTCTCTGGGGCTCCAAACTCGATATACTTTCTAACAAGCCAAAGTCTCACATCATTCCGCAATGTCCCTGCCCACTCCTTCAAATCCTATGAGATTCTATCAATCGGCATCCCAATCACAGGTAGCTTGCTCAGAATCTCAGCAAGCACTTTCCTGATGTCGATTTCTTTGATTTTCTCTTCTTTGAATTTTTCCTTTACATCCTCAGATTCGGTAAACATCTGAATCACGATTTCTTCGAGTATCTGCCGGCTCTCAGGAGTAGCTACCGCTATCATCTGTTTTGCTACCTGGGGCGCTATATGGCTCCATACGCTGTGATGAACAAGCTCAACTTCTACTACATACCAACTTCGAGAAGCCAAATCTATTGCGAAACCGTCAGGTATGGTGCCGAACCCATCCCTTGTTTTTATCAATTTTTTGGGGAGAAATATCGAGGAAGAACCAAAGAAATATTCAGCGTTTTCAATGACAACATCTTCTATCTCTTGTTCATTTTCAAATTCAGCTTCGATAAACTTTTTGTCACCTTGTATTATCATTTCTTTCTCCTGCAGAACATTAAGTGTAAGGAAACAAACCAATGATATTAGCTGTTGTTGGATTAATTCTTGATTTATTTCACATAGTAATATGTCATAATTATCTATGAAAAGACAAGGATTTTATGATTACGAAAACTAATGGGAGAGCTTTGCGCAACTGCCATTATTTGTCATTTCGAACCGAAGGGAGAAATCTTAACAGGCTTGAATTATTAAGATTTCTCGTCGCTCATGTTCCTCGAAATGACAAAATTCAAAGGTCTCAATGGATCAGGTGCGCGACGCTATGCGTATGAAATACTATTAAGAACATAGCGGGTTTTATACGTTTGCTAATCTGCAAAAAGCGGCACTATACAAAACTGCTTTACATCCACAAGCCCTTTGTCTGTGATCTTTAACTCAGGAATGACCGGAAGCGCCAAAAAGGATAATGTCATAAATGGGTCATTTAAGGTTGTTCCGAAATCTCGCGCAACTTCAAGTAGTTTGTCCAGTTTTTCTCTCACAGCATAAACAGGCTCCTGAGACATCAGCCCTGCAACAGGAAGCGGAAGGGTGGCGCATATTTTACTGTCGCATGAGGCTGCCAGACCTCCGCCCATTTTAATTACAGCTTCTACCGCTGCTTTCATATCTTCGTCATTTGTCCCGACAACTATTATGTTGTGAGAGTCGTGTGCAACACTCGACGACAGGGCTCCGCTCTTTAATCCAAAACCACGGACAAAGCCTTTTCCGATATTGCCGGACCCTGTGTGCCTTTCTACAACGGCAATTTTTAAAATGTCTCGGAAAACGTCGGAAACAACCTTGTTGCCGGACACCACAGCTTCCACAATACTCTGATTCGTTATTACCTGGTTAGGAATAATATCGATAACCCTTAAACGCTTTGCCTGCGCTGGGATAGAAAAATCAATTTCTTTGTTGCCAACATTCATGGATGGCTGAAAGGCCGCGGGATTCGGCTTTTTTATTTCAGGTAACATTTTGCCTTTTTGTGCGACCAGGACACCGCCATAATAAACCTCTTCGATGCAGGGATTGTGAAGATCGGAAAAGACTACTAAATCGGCGCGTCTTCCCGGACTGATGGCTCCGGCGTCGCTTATTCCAAAATAATTGGCAGGATTTATTGTTGCCATCTGAATGGCTATGAGAGGGTCTATGCCTGCATGTATGGCTTTGCGCACCATTGAATCAATATGACCTTCTTCAAGAATATCATGCGGATGCCTGTCATCCGTACACCACATAATACGCCTTGAAGATCTCTCGTTTATAATTGGAATAAGAGATGATAAATTTTTGGCTGCGGTTCCCTCGCGAATCATGATATGCATGCCTGCATCGAGCTTTTCTTTGGCTTCCCTTGCTGTTGTGCATTCATGATCGCTTGAAATCCCCGCCGCAATATATGCATAAAGATCTTTTCCTGTCAGCCCCGGCGCATGGCCGTCAACAGGTTTTCCGTGCGCTTTTGCCAGTTCGATTTTTTTTAATACTTCAGGGTCTCTATGTATTACGCCCGGATAGTTCATCATTTCGGCCAGAGCAACTATCCTGTCATCGCCCATAAAAGGGGAAAGATCATCCGCGCCAAGCCTGGCTCCGGAGGTTTCCATATCGGTTGCCGGAACACATGAGGAAAGAGTAAAATATATATTCATGGGCTGCTGCCTGCTCGATTTCATCATATAGTTTATCCCGTCTGCGCCAAGCACATTTGCTATTTCATGCGGATCTGCAACAACCGTTGTGGTGCCGGATGGAATTATGGCCCGGGCAAACTCGGTGATACATGTCATGGAGCTTTCTATATGGACATGGGCATCAATAAAGCCCGGGCTGACAAACCGGTTTTCCATGTCCATAACTTTTTTTGCGGGATATGAACCAATCCCAACGATATAACCGCCGGCTATCGCTATGTCGCCGTCAACGATTTTGCCGGAAAAAACATCGATAATCCTAACGTTGGTTAAAAGAATATCCGCCTCTTTCTCTCCCATCGCCGATTTTATAATTTCATCAAGAGTCATTTTGTTTTGCCCCCTGGTTTTTTTCTAACCCGAACGAAAACTAGACAAAGCTGTCATTTCGAGCGTAGCGAGAAATCTTATCTCTTTGATAATATTGACATTCAAGATTTCTCCCTTTGGTCGAAATGACAAAAAGTGGACTTTTCGGACAGGCACTAATTATGTAAAATCATATTACAAAATAGCCTTTTTTAGCATCGGCAGTCGAAAATATCAATATTTTTACGTTGACCTCACAATGCTTTTCAGTGATTATAAGAAAATATTTTCTGTGTGATCTCTGTGGTAAAAACGCAACATGGCTCGTTAAATGAGACCTTTACAAAACGCCCCCTTTTTTCAAAGGTCTCTAAATATCAATAATGTAATGTTATGAAAAAAAAGATTGAACAAGCAATTAAACCATTTGGAAAGGAAAGGGGAAATCTGATTCCGATCCTTCAGGCTGTTCAGGATAACAACAGATACATTTCCGAGGATGCAATTTCTAAGATTGCTGACAAACTGAAAATTTCCGAACATGAAATCTATGGAGTAGCAACGTTTTATACTCAGTTCAGATTTACCAAACCCGGCGATCATATGGTCAAGGTCTGCCTCGGTACTGCCTGCCATGTACGAGGCGGCGCACAAATACTGGACAGGACGGAAAAAACCCTGAATATTCTGCCAGGCGAAACCACCCTTGATTCGGCTTTCAGCTTAGAGCGCGTGGTCTGCATTGGTTGTTGCGCTCTTGCTCCGGTAATGGTGGTAGATGATAAGATTTATCCGCAAGTAAACTCTTCCGATGTTGGAAAGATTATCGCCAAGCATCGATCCCGGCACAAAAAGGAATAAGCATGGATTTTTCTGAAATCCAGAAGAAAGCCATTGCTAATTGGAAGTCTCTGATATCAAGCAAAACCCCGGTTATATACTTAGGCGCAGCAACATGCGGCAGGGCAGCCGGCATAGAAGCAGTGGCAAAAGAGATCAGAAAAACTTCAAAGAAACTCAACCTGAACGTCAAGCTTGTAGAAGTGGGCTGCATAGGCCCATGCTATCTTGAACCTTTAATCTATATCCAGAAAAACGAATGCCCGACAATCTGCTACAGCCGTGTTGCTCCGAAAATGATCAAACAGCTCCTCGAGGATTATTTGTTAAATGACAATCCACAACCTGATATAGCCCTCGGCACATTAGGGGATGGCAAAATCGATAACATCCCAAAGCTCTTTGATCATCCCATGCTAAAATATCAGACAAGGCTGGTTTTGCGCAACTGCGGCATTATAGATGCCGGAGAAATCGATCACTATATTGCACGTGATGGATATATGGGCATTCAAAAGGCCCTTAAAATGAGCCCTGACGATGTGATCGATGAAATCAAGACTTCAGGTATCAGAGGGCGTGGAGGAGCCGGCTTTCCAACATGGAAAAAATGGGAAATCTGCCGCAGTGTTAAAAGTGATGACAAGTATCTTATCTGCAATGCCGATGAAGGTGATCCCGGCGCGTTTATGAACAGATCCCTGCTTGAAGGCGACCCTCACGCTGTGCTGGAAGGTCTCCTTATCGGGGCTTATGCTATTGGAGCCAATCATGGTTATATATACATAAGGGCTGAATATCCTCTGGCTATTAAAAGATTGGAGCGCGCGATTTCCCAGATGAAATCATACAGTTTGCTGGGGAATAATATTTTTGGAACCAGTTTCAGTTTTGATATCAAGATAAAAAAAGGGGCTGGCGCTTTTGTGTGCGGCGAGGAGACAGCGCTTATCGCCTCTATCATGGGAAAAAGAGGAATGCCTGCGCCCAGACCCCCTTTTCCTGCCATTTCCGGTGTATGGGAAAAACCGACTATTATTAACAATGTTGAAACCCTGGGAACGCTTGCCACAATTATCCGCAAAGGAGGCAAGTGGTATGCAGGTTTTGGTTCAGAATCTTCCAGAGGAACCAAAACATTTTCTCTTGTTGGAAAGGTAAAACGAACAGGATTGATTGAAGTTCCGCTCGGCACATCGATTCAAAAGATTATCTTTGATATCGGGGGAGGCGTTTCAAAAGGCAAAAAGTTTAAAGCTGTCCAGACCGGCGGCCCTTCCGGAGGCTGTATTCCCGCGAGCATGTCGTCTCTGCCAGTGGATTATGAATCATTAATGTCGGCAAGCTCAATTATGGGTTCAGGGGGCATAATAGTTCTGGATGAGGACACCTGTGTTGTCGATCTTGCGGCTTACTTTCTTTCATTTGTCCAGGCAGAATCTTGCGGAAAATGCTCCCCGTGTCGTATCGGAACAAAGGTAATGCTTGATATACTTAATAAAATCAAGTCCGGCCAGGGAGAGGAGCAGGACTTAGACCGGTTGGGCAATCTTGCTGAAACAATAAAAAATGCCTCTCTCTGCGGCCTGGGACAGACAGCCCCCAACCCTGTTCTGACCACTTTGCGCTATTTCCGCGACGAATACGAGGCGCATATACAAAACAAAAGCTGCCCTGCGCTGGTATGCAAGGATCTGATTAAGTATGTTATATCAGAAGAAAAATGTGTGGGCTGCGGCATCTGTCTTAAAAATTGCTCTGTGGAAGCCATTTCCGGAAAAAAGAAAAAGGTGCATGTTATAGATGAATCTCTATGCGTTAAGTGCGGACTCTGTTATCAGAAATGTCCTTCTAAATTTGGAGCAATTAAGAAGATAACCGGTTTTTTGAAAGCACGGACTCAGAGGTCAGAAGTCGGAAATTGGAGAACCAACAACCCTGAACCTTGAATAGGGATTACAGTCAATAATAGTCAATAATAAATAGTTGTTACGAGGTCAATAGAAAAAGGACGTTAGCAATGTTGACGATCGACGGAAAAGAGGTTGATTTCAAAGAAGGGGCAACGGTTCTTGATGTTGCGAAAAATAACGGAATCTATATCCCTACTTTATGCACTCATTCCGGGCTGCTACCCTTTGGAGCCTGCAGGCTGTGTCTCGTTAGAATAGAAAACATGCGCGGATTTCCCCCTGCCTGCACAACTCCTGCTGCCAAAGGGATGAAGATCATCACAAATGATCTCGAACTTAATGATTTACGAAAAAACGTGTTAGAGCTAATTCTTTCAGAGCATCCACATTCCTGTATTATATGCGACCAAAAAGAACTTTGCGAAAAGTATAATTTATCCCCGACAAAGGCAGGACGTGTAACCGGCTGCACATTTTGCCCCAACAGGGACCACTGTGAGCTTAAAAAAGTAGCTGAATATCTTGGTATCAAAGAAATCCGATTTCCTTTTACATATAAGAACTTTCCTCTTGAAAGAGAAGATCCCTTTTTTGATCGTGATTATAATCTTTGTATTTTATGCGGGCGATGCGTAAGGGTTTGCCAGGAGACAAGAGGGATTGGGGCTATTTCCTTCATAAATCGGGGGCACGATACAAAGATAGGCACAGCTTTCGGCAAATCGCATCTTGACGGGGGGTGCCAGTTCTGCGGAGCCTGTGTTGATGCCTGCCCAACCGGCGCGCTTTCAGCCAGGGGAAGCAAATGGCCTGGCGTTCCCGACAAAGTAACAACCACAACCTGTGCTCTGTGCTCTGTTGGATGCAGTTTAAAGCTGGAAACAAAATGGGACAAGATTATGGCTGTCCGTCCAGATGCAGAGGGCCCTGCCAATCAGGGACAGGCTTGCGTTAGAGGTCGCTTTTCCATCCCTGCTCTTGTTAACGGGGCAAACCGGCTAAAATACCCCCTTATCAGACAAAACAACAGGCTTGTCCCTGTCACCTGGGATGAAGCGGCTGAACTGGCGGCTGTAAAACTCGGCAAATATCTTCCCAGGGAAACAGCATTTCTGGCATCCCCTTTCCTCACAAATGAAGCAGCCTATCTTCTGCAGAAATTTGCCCGTGTCTGTCTATGTACAAACAATATTGATACAGCCTCATTTTTTTCAGGCCCGGTCATTGAATCCCAGATTAAATGCTCAGGTATGGGGGCCGGCGCCGGAACAATTGAGGATATTGCAAAATCCGGATGGATAATTATCATAGGCGACGATCTCCTCGCCTCACATCCGGTCCTGACGGTTAAGGTCAACCAAGCAAGAAAACAGGGAGCGGCTGTTTCCTTAATAGGTTCGGAACGTGACATAAATTCCAGGCTTGTTGACATCTGTGTTTCTGTTGAGCCGTCAGGTTATTTCCCGCTGATTTCCGGCATATTAAAGATAATTGTGGAAAAGGGAGGCTTTGACAAAAATTTTGTAACCGGTCAATGCAATGATTTCGACAAATTGAAAAATTCTCTCAAGAAGATTAACATTAAAACAATTGCCGGGACTTGCGGCATTGCACAGGATCTGATTGAAAAACTAACATCCACAATTCTTGCATCAGGCAGAGGCTCTATCCTTTATGGGCCAAAAATTTTAGAATGTGATGACCCGGGGCAGATTATAGGTCTGCTCTTTAATATACTTCTTCTTGCCGGCAGCCCTTCGGGCATTGTTCCGCTTAGAGATGAAGCGAACAGCCAGGGAGTCGGTGATATGGGAGCTTTGCCGAACTTTCTCCCCGGCTATCAACATATTGCCGATAAAGACAGTTTAGCCGTATTTGAAAACAGTTGGTCTGCAAAGCTGCCAAACAAACCGGGACTGAGCTATCCCGACATCCTTGATGCCGCTATCAAAGGCTCTATCAAGGCCCTTTATGTTACAGGCGGAGGAATCCCACGGGAAATATCTCTTAAACAGCTTGATTTTCTGGCGCTTCATGACATATACCCTTCGCCGCTTTTTGAAACAGCCGACATTGTATTTCCTGCCGCAGCCTTTACAGAAGAAGACGGCACCATTACTTCCCTGGAGCGAAGAGTCCAGCCCCTGTATGCCGGAGCAAACCCTGCAGGAATGTCTATGCCGGACTGGAAGATAATATGTATGATAGCTGAAAAAATGAATGTTAAAGGATTTGAGTTTTCAAGCGCTTCAGAAGTATTTGATGAAATATGCAAGGTTAATCCTCTCATTTCCGGGCATGGCATCTGGGATTTAAAATTAAAAGGCAAATTTACACTGACCCCTGTTGAGAAAACAGCCCGGCCAAAGAGAAGTATATTGTACGAAAAACCGCTCTGGCACTACAGGGGCGTCGATTTAACCGAAAAGGTCTCTGACATTAAGATTTTGCGTGAGAAGATTTTTGGAGGACAAGATGTACAAGGTAGTCCGTAGAGATGAGATAGTACCTAACGTACACATTATAGAGATTGAGTCGCCGGCTATTGCGGAAAAAGCAAGGCCGGGCCAATTTGTGCTGATTATGCCATATGAAACAGGGGAAAGGGTGCCTTTTACCATATCGGACTGGAATATTGAAAAAGGCACGATTACGATATTCTTCCTTGAAGTGGGCATATCGACCGCCAGGATGGCGCGCATTGAGAACGGAGGCGCCTTGTACAGCGTTTCAGGGCCCCTTGGCAAGCCGACCCGTATTGACAAATTCGGCTCTGTTGTTTGCGGGGGAGGCTGCTATGGTATCGGGGCTGTCTATCCTATTGCACGGGCTATGAAAAAAGCGGGAAACACGGTTACAACAATCATAGAGGCTCGAAGCGCTTATCTCATCTACCTGGAAGAACAACTGAAAGAGGTTTCTGACAAAGTGCTTGTCAGCACAGCCGATGGTTCCAGGGGAGCAAAGGGCATGGTACCGGATGTTCTCACAGAGCTGGTGCAAAATGGTGAAAAAATCAACAGAAGCTATTTTGTAGGCTGCACATTCATGATGATGAACTGTTCCAACATAACTAGACCATATAACATCAAAACCCTTGTGGCCCTGAATCCGATTATGGTGGACGGCACAGGCATGTGCGGATGCTGCCGCGTAACGGTTGGGGGAGAAACCAGGTTTGCCTGTGTTGACGGCCCTGAGTTTGACGGGCATCAGGTGGACTGGGAAGAGATGTTTAAAAGAAAGTCGATTTATCTGGAAAATGAAGCAATGGCTTATCAGGTTTACGACCAGACCAGAGGGTTAAGTTGTATTGATAATTAATAGAACCGGGACTGCTGTTGATTTAAGGAAAAATTTAAAAGAGAAAGCATATGGAAAAAAAGAAAAAGAGCTATCCCCGCCAGCCCATGCCGGAGCAGTTGCCTGAACTAAGGGCAAGAAATTTTGAAGAAGTGCCTTATGGTTACTCTCCTGATATGGCAATAAAAGAAGCAACACGCTGCCTAAACTGCAAAAAACCGGGCTGTATGACTGGTTGTCCTGTTCAGGTGAACATACCGGCATTTATTTCACTTATAGCAAAGGGTGATTTTGCCGGAGCTGCCAGAAGAGTCAAAGAAAAAAATGCCCTGCCTGCGCTGACCGGCAGGGTGTGCCCTCAGGAGATTCAGTGCGAAGCTGAATGTATTCTGGGCAAAAAGGGAGAGCCGGTAGCTATCGGAAATCTTGAACGTTTCTGCGCTGACTATGAACGTGGAAACAACATGGTCAGCCTGCCGGAAAAGCCTGTTGCAACAGGCAAAAAGGTTGCCGTAATCGGCAGCGGGCCATCCGGCCTGACTGTAGCAGGCGATTTGATAAGGCTCGGACATGAAGTCACTATCTTTGAAGCCCTTCACAAACCAGGAGGCGTTCTTTTTTATGGAATTCCTGAGTTTCGTCTTCCAAAGGCCATAGTTGAGGCGGAAATTGATTTCCTGAAAAAGCAGGGGGTTAAAATTATTCTTGATTTTGTTATCGGCAACATCTGTTCAATAGACGAACTCTTTGAAAAAGACGGGTTTAATGCTGTTTTTATCGGTGTTGGAGCGGGTCTGCCGACATTTATCAAAATCCCGGGCATGAATCTTTCCGGAGTATACTCGGCAAACGAGTATCTTACACGATCCAATCTTATGAAAGCCTATCTTTTCCCGGAATATGACACGCCGATCGTCAGGGGAAAAAATGTGGCTGTGTTTGGCGCAGGAAATGTTGCCATGGATTCCGCCCGCACAGCAATGCGTCTTGGCGCAGAAACCGTCCGCATTGTCTATCGCCGATCAAGAAAAGAGATGCCTGCAAGGGCGGCGGAAATTCACCATGCAGAGGAAGAGGGCATTGAATTTCTTCTGCTTACAAATCCTGTGCGTTTTTTGGGCAATGACCAGGGGCGTTTAACTGGCATGGAATGTCTAAAAATGGAATTAGGCGAACCTGATGAATCAGGACGGCGCAGACCTGTTCCAATCAAGGGTTCCGAGTTTACAATGGATTGCGACATGGCGGTCATTGCTGTGGGCTCGGGGGCTAATCCACTTTTGACAAAATCCACCAAAGGGCTGAAGTTAACTAAGAGGGGATATATTACAGCAGATCCGGAAACCGGCAAAACCAGTAAAAAGGGTGTGTGGGCCGGAGGTGATATTGTAACCGGACAGGCAACGGTAATTTTAGCAATGGGAGCCGGAAGAAAAGCCGCTGATTCCATGCATCAATATCTTACCTGGGGATGGTAGAATGGGGAAATGCCCATGTATATGCCGAAAAGGATCATAAAAATTCCGCAGCAAACAAGAATTCCATAATATATCTTTTTGTTTAAATATCGAAGGCCGAAAAAGGACAAAATCGAAACAAACAGGTA
>JABMRH010000060.1 GCA_013202725.1 Desulfobacteraceae bacterium | reverse complement strand
TCTGCTCAGAGCGCCGGACAGGTGGGGATCGTCATAAAAATGCTGGAGCGGGCCGGTTTCCTGGAAAGGCTCTATTCCGGGAGTCGACTCTGTTTTGTTGCCGCAGGCGTGGAAAGCCCAAGAGGGCCTGTTCAAAAAAAGATATTTGACGTTGTGGCAAAAATCGCAGGATCTAAAGGAAAAGAGGTTTCAATTAACTTTCTGACAAAAACCGCCGGTCTTGAAAAACCAGCGCTTCTTAGAGGTCTTAGATTACTTTCAGCAGACGGATTGATCACATATATACCACCGGCCGCGGGTCGTGACCTCAGGATAGTGCGTCCCCAGGCGACCTTTGAGGAGCTGGAAATAGACTTTGAACTCCTTGAGAAAAGAAAACACAGTGATCTGGAAAAACTCAAAGAGGTGGTAGCTTACGGGTATTTTGGAGGGTGCAGATGGGATTTTCTCCTCTCCTATTTCGGAGACGACAGCGCAACAGACCAGTGCGGGTCCTGCGACAACTGCATTCAAAGAAAGGTAAAAAGGACTGATACAAACAAGAGTGAAGAGGAAACAATAATCCTTAAAATATTGAGCTGCGTGGCGCGTATGCAGGGCAGGTTTGGCCGGACACGTGTTGCCCAGGTCCTTACCGGCGCTGCGAGGAAATGGATAACCTCGCAGGGAATGAATCAACTTTCAACATATGGTTTGATGCCTGATTTCAGACAGGAAGATGTTCTTGATCTTATTGACCAGTTAGATCGGCAGGGATGTTTTGTTCGCAAAGGAGATCATCTTTATCCGACTATAGCCCTTAGCAAAAAAGGGATCGGGGTGATGAAAAAAGAGGAGGAAACGTTTGTGAACCTGCCGGAAATTAAAAAACCGGCTAAGACCTTTGCAGAGATACCCACAGATTTTTCTCCGGAGCTCTACGAACTGTTGCGTCAAAAAAGAGAAAAGCTTGGGACGGCACAAGGAATTCCCTTGTTCCTGGTAGCCTCAAACCGGACGCTGAAAGAGATGGCAGCATCAGCGCCAAAAAGCATGGCTGAACTTCTCCAGGTGCACGGAATCGGGCCGGCTAAAATAGAAAAATACGGACAGGATTTTTTAGATGTCATTTTAAAATATTGTGATACAGTAAACTGAATTAAAAATAACATTTTAGGCTTATGCAAAAGACTTTTACCACAGAGCTCACGGAGACCACAGAGAAAAATTTTTTATAAATAATCCTCTGTGTCCTCTGTGGTGAAAATGTTTTGTTTTTCCTGCCTAAAACGGATTTAATTTAATATGGCTGCGAACCATTACATTTATTAAAGGAGAATATTATGGCTTTTGACCCGGAAAAGGATAAGATTTTAAAGAAGTGGAAATGCGAAGACACAGGACTTGTTGTTTCTATCAACCAGTATGCTAATGGTCAGCCGAAACTTCAGATAGGCCCAAGAATACTGAAAAAACAGGATGGTTTGGACAGAGTACCTGTCAAGGCCGGGCGTCTTACTATTGAAGATTTGCTGTGGTTTTATGAAATTATTGATGAAGTAAAGGATGAACTCACGCGGCTGGTACAGCCGGAATGATTGCTTTGGATTGAGTGATATATATGCCCATGAGCAAAGATGGCGCAATTGTTAGGCCTGTAAGAGGAAAAAATTCTCCGCAACTTGGTGATTATGCCGTGATGGCAGCCGGTGAATCTGATCTGCGCATGCTTTGCGGCAAAATGAATTTACAGAAAGATCGTTTTGTAAAGCTGTTTATGAGCAGGTTATATGTCGGTGGCGGGCAAACCGAAAACTTTGCGCTTGTGGGCCCGTTTATCGGCGCTCCATATGCGGCAATGATTCTTGAAACATTAATTGCCTGGGGGGCGCGAAAAATTTTGTTTTTTGGTTGGTGCGGAGCGGTTTCCCCTGATGTCAAGATCGGAGATATTATTATTCCAACAGGCGCTATTATTGATGAAGGAACATCAAGACACTATAAGAAAGGCGAGAACTTTTGTGCCAGGCCGCCGGGCCATATAACCGAAAAAATAAAGGAAGCTTTAAGTCAAAGGGGCATCTGTTTTCGCACAGGCCTTATCTGGTCTATTGACGCTGTTTACAGGGAGACATGCGAAAGGGTTAAGTATTATCAAAACAAGGATGCATTGGCGGTTGATATGGAGCTATCCGCTCTTTTTACTGTGGGAAGCTTTCGGGAAGTTGAGGTCGGAGCGGTTCTTATTGTTTCCGATGAAATATCAACATGTAAACAGGTAGCCGGGTTTAGCAGGCAATGCTTTAAAAAAAGCCGCGGGGATGTATGCGAAGCAATAATCGAGACCTTTGCAAAACGCCCCCTTTTGCCCAATTTCGGCGCTTGCCACGTAGCTCCGGAAGATGGTAC
>JABMRH010000059.1 GCA_013202725.1 Desulfobacteraceae bacterium | reverse complement strand
GTTTAAACCTATCTGCGGTCATCTGTGTGAATCTGTGCCTGAATAGTTACATTTATTTTATTTTAATTTTATACAATATTAATTGGAAAAAGCAAATTTTATAACCTTCCGTTTTTTTACGACAATTGACAATATTTGCAAGCTGCGCTATGAAGGCATAGAAATAGCACAATAGGAAGCATTGAACTTCTTCGGAAATTCTGATAAAATCACTTAGAAATTTCAGGCGGCAAACATAACAGATGAAAAAAACGGTTTCCTTTTCAAAAAATTCGGTAAATGTTTTTTTTCATATTCTCACAAATTGCAATCTTAAGTGCCGGCACTGCTATATAAATCCTGAGCAGCACGGAGCAAACATCCTTCCGATAGCAACCATAGAGGCATGGATGGAAGCATTTGCAAGGAAAAGCAATAAGGCAAATATCATATTTTTAGGCGGAGAGCCCACGTTGCATAAAGACTTATGGCTCGCTGTAAAAAAGGCAAAAGGGCTTGGTTATAATTCCATTACAGTTGATACAAACGGGTATCTGTTTAATAATATCCTTTCAAAGGTTAATCCAAACGAGGTGGATTATTTTAGTTTCAGCCTTGACGGCGCAACCAGGCAGACAAATGATATGCTCAGGGGCAAAGGATCGTATGATCAATGTATCGCCGGCATTAGAGAAGCTGTTTCCAGAGGTTTTGCCGCAAGCCTTATATATACGGTAAGCAGCGCAAACATACATGAGCTGAACATGATGGCCCCGCTTCTTAAAGATTTAGGGATAGAAAGGTTTTTCATACAGGTGCTCGGCATCAGGGGAAAATCGGCCAAAAGCCGTGATAAAGGGCTACGGGTTCCCATATCCGAATGGTTAAGCGTAGTTCCTGATTCAGCGGAAAAGATTGCCGGTCTCGGTATTATTGTTACCTACCCGAAAGTTTTTTTAAACCCTGAAGAAAAATTTGAATGCGCCGGTCTAATTGCAGAAAATTATTTTATATTTCCTAACGGCAGAGTATACAGGTGTCCTTTGTGTGAAGACTATCCTTTGCACAGTATGATTTTTAAGGACAATAAACTGGTAAAAACAGGCAGGATAAACGAAAGCGATTTTTTTGGGCTGAAGATTCCGGAAGGTTGTGTAATGAACAGGGTTATACAGCCTGAAAATTTAAAGTATACAACAGATGGCACTCCTGAATATAAAATTGCGTGCTGTTTGCTGAAAGAGGAAATAAGCTGCCATCAAACTTAATCAATTATCAAAAGAATATTGAATAACCGATTGTTCCAAATCTGGTTTTTACAAATGAACCAGTGATGAAACATATCGCGCTATTGGTATGCAGGATGTCAAGCCGGGAGACTCTATGCCGATTAAGTTAATCAGACCCGGATACCCGAGCTTTCGTTCTTCCTTAATCACAAAATCTTTATATGGTTCACCCGGCCCCTGAAGTTTTGGCCTTATTCCGCACATGTCAGGACGCAGGCCTTCCTTCTTTATTTTGGGAAGGTATCTTCTGATAGACCTGAAAAAAGATTCCCTTCTTCCATCGTCAACGCTGTAATCCAAATCGGTTACGTACTCTGTATCAGGCCCGAATCGCACATGACCGTCAAGATCTAAAGTAGCATGAATTCCAAGACCTTCATTCCCCTTTTGAGGCACAGGATACACAAGATGGCGAATCCCGGGGCCGGGAGAAACAGAAAAGTAATTGCCTTTGCAATATTTCAAGCAGTATTCTTCTTTGTTAACATCGATTCCTGTGAGAGAGCCGATTTTATCTGCAAAAAGACCGGCGCAGTTTATTAATATCCTTGATTTAAACCGGAAATCATTGTTGATTTCTAATTCATAGTTATTGTTGTCGAAATATATGTTGGTTATTTTTGAATTAAAAACAACAATGGCGCCGGTTGACTCTGAATTTATATAAAAGGATTGCATGAGCCTGTGTGAATCAATGATGCCGGTGGATGGAGAAAACAGGGCTGCCTTTGCGCTGACCTCTGGTTCAAGGGCGAGGATTTGGTTTTGTGAAAGAAAGCGCAGGTCCATAACCTTATTTTGCTCAGAGCGTTTTTTAATTTGCTCCAGTTCATGCGCTTCATCGTCATTTGCGGCCACGATGAGTTTTCCAAGTCTTTTATGGGGGATATTCCTTTTTTTACAAACTTCGTATAGAATGCGGTTTCCCTGTCTGCAGAAGGCTGCCTTTAAGAAGCCGGGCGGATAATAAATGCCGGCATGGATAACTCCGCTATGCCGGCTGCTTGTTTCCAGCCCGTATGACCGGTTTTTTTCTACAACCAATACATCGCTGTATTGAGAAGAAAGCTCCTCGGCAACTGCAAGGCCGACCACTCCGGCGCCGATGATGGTGATGTTGAATACAGTATCATTCATAAGAGATTTATATGATAATTTTTATCGTATGTCATCTGATTTGTGATAGTAAGGATTGTTAATTTCGTAAATATGTCTATAATAAGCAAGAAATGCGCTTCAGGTATAATCAAATTTAAACCAGGAAAAAATCTGATCACACCCGAAGCTTGGTTCAAGTATGGAATCTTTTAATTTTAAATCCGCGATAGTTCAAACCGGCCTTGAAAGCTTTATCGAGAGCCCGCCGGGATGGATAAAGGGAAAGCGCTTAGGCCTTTTAAGTAATCCTGCTTCGGTTGACAGAGGACTTTTTCATGCCCGTGAACTGATAAGCGGACAATTTCCCGGCCGGCTTGCGGCATTGTTTGCTCCGCAGCATGGATTTTTTGCGGAAAAACAGGATAACATGATCGAGTCGGATGATATAATCGACCCTTTGTTGAAAGTTCCTGTTTTCAGCCTTTACGGCAAAACCAGAATTCCAACTAAAGAAATGTTCGATCTGATCGACATTTTTATTATTGATCTGCAGGATGTTGGAACGCGTGTTTATACTTTTATTTACACTATGTCTTTCTGCCTTGAAGCTGCCAAAAGATTCGGTAAAAAGGTGCTGGTTCTTGACCGGCCGAATCCCATAAACGGTTTAATGGTGGAAGGAAACTGTCTGTCTCCTGAATGTGCGTCATTTGTCGGGCGATATCCGATACCGATGCGATACGGGTTAACTATCGGTGAACTTTCTCTTATGTTTAACGATTATTTCAAGATCGGCTGCGATTTGGAGGTTATTCCCATGAAAGGGTGGCGTAGAAATATGTATTTCCGGGATACGGGCCTTCCCTGGATTCCGCCGTCACCGAACCTCCCGACACCGGTATCTGCCATGGTTTATCCGGGCCAGGTATTATGGGAAGGAACCAATGTCTCCGAAGGGAGGGGAACAACCCAGCCTTTTGAGCTTTTTGGGGCTCCGTTTATCGATACAGAAAAGGTTTTATCCGATCTGGACTCAGGCGGGTTGTCTGGCGTGGTTCTGAGGAAAACCGTATTTGAACCCACATCAAACAAATGGCGGGGAAGCCAATGCAATGGTTTCCAGATACATATAATTGAGCCGGATAAATACCAGCCGTATATAATTACACTCAGGATGCTTCAGTCTGTAATTTTTCATCACAGGGACCGGTTTAAGTGGAAGGTCCCGCCATATGAGTATGAATTTGAAAGGATTCCGATTGATCTCATAACCGGCGACAAGGAGATACGACGGCGAATAGAAAATTTTGACAACATTGATGAAATGGCGGCATCATGGAAGAATGATTTGGATGAGTTTATTAAGATAAGTCGCCGATTTTATCTTTACAGCGAATAACTATACCAAAGGTCTTAAGGAGTTCTGGCGTGGAGAAAAAGCAGACAGACTGGAAACGGATGCTATTTAAGGGAAACAAGGTATGGTTGGCAACAAACCAGAATGGAAAACCGATTTTAAAAAGCGGCAAGGTGTTGATAAAGTATCAGCTTGACCAGGACTATGAGTACTGGGTCCACGAAAAAGGGGTTATGCCTGTTAATTCATTGCAATCTGAAAAGCCTGAGAAGCCTGAGAAAAAAGAACTTAAAAAAAATAGACCGCGCAAGAAATCTCCGGCCAGGCTTGATGCGAAAACAGAACGCAAAACAGAGTTTGACACAAAAACAGTAAGCGATAATACAATCTTCATCTATACGGACGGCGCCTCTTCCGGTAATCCCGGCCCTTCAGGGATAGGAGTTTTGCTGCGTTTTAAAGATCATGAAAAGGAAATATCAAGAAATATAGGAGAGGCAACCAACAACATCGCGGAGCTTGAAGCAATTAAAACAGCCCTTTTGGAACTAAAGCATTATGATTATCCTGTGAGGCTTTTTACGGACAGCAGCTATGCCTGCGGGGTGCTTACCCTTGGCTGGAAGGCAAGAAAAAACAGTGAGCTGATAAACTCAATTAAAAAACTGATTTCAAAATTCAGTGATCTGAAACTAATTAAGGTAAAAGGGCATGACGGCTTTGACGGGAATGAAAAGGCGGACTTTCTTGCAACCTCAGCCATAAAAAGAGAAAGGAATAAAGAAAAGATATAGAGTCCTGCACAATCATGTACAGGACTCTATATAACTTATTATGTTTCTTTTGTTTTTAATGTATCGATCTCTTTTTTCAGATCATCTATTTCCTGTTTGTATTTATCAGCATCTTCTACGTTTGGTGCATTACTTATCGCTGTATCCTCTTTCTGCCAGGAATCTTTGAGTTCATCAAAGCCAAGATAAAGAGCTAATCCGCCTCCTAACAAAAGCATTATCGGGATAGCACCGGCTAAAAGTTGTAAAAAAGGTTTCCACCAAATCGATATGCCAATGATGCCTAACACAGCCGCAATTGCTCCGCCAATTAGTGTTTTCATAAAAAACCATCCTCCATTAAACTAAAATACATTAGAAGTTTTTTTCTGTTGAATTATAGCTTATTAAAAATTATCATAATAAATACAGGAACGCAAGTTTAATTTTTGCGAGTTCGTCAATTTTAGTGAAAAGTCCAGGATTCTACTTCAGATGGGACTTTTTACGACGTCATCATCCAATAAACAATGATAAAATATAGATGGATACAATTTAAAAACAGGGTAAGGGCATGGATCAATAAAGCCCTTCAGGGCACACACAACCACTATCTTTGCTTTTTGCCCGGGAAAATAGGTTTTTTATCCTCCTGGATTTTGAAACTTTTCTTTTCAGGAATTAAGATTAACAAGGAACAGATCCTGGCGCTTAAAAAGCTCAAGGAAGAAGGGGTCGTTGTTTATGTTACTAAATATAAAAGCTATTTTGAGTATCTTTTTTATTATACGCGCTATAAGCAGGACGGACTTGCCTTTCCTGAAATAGGCTTTGATTATAAGGTGGTTATATGGCAGCCTGCCTCGCGCATCCTGAGGATTTTTTTATCATATCTTGATTATATATTCAGCAACCTGTCTCTGCCCGATCCTTATGCAAGCGGATATATTAAGCAGGAACTGATAAACGGCGGGTCAGGTCTTCTGTCTCTCGTTGAAAAAAAAGGCTTTTACCGCAGATTTGTTAAACAAAAGACAGACCCATTGCAATATCTTATCGAAATGCAGCAATCTGTTGAAATAGGTGACAGGCCGATTTTTATTGTTCCTCAACTGGTATTTTTCAGTAAAGAGCCGCTTAGATACACTCCTACTATAAAAGATATTCTGCTTGGCTCTGAAGAAAAACCCGGAAAAATAAGGCGTCTGGTTACCCTGTTCAAAAATCCCGAGAAGGTATTTATGGAAATATCTGAACCGGTTAATTTAAAGCATTTTTTAGGATCTGAGCAAATCCGCCATCGAGGTATTGAATATCAGTCGCTTGTGTTGAGACGCAATCTTTTGCTTCAGATAAACCGCCATCGCCAGAGCACTATCGGGCCTACCCTGAAATCAAGGGAAGAGCTTAAAGAAAGCATTCTGACAAATGATCGTCTTCAAAGCTTTATGGAGAATTATTCGAAAAAGCATAATATGCCGATTCAGCAGGCACATAAAAAGGCCGATAAATATCTTGATGAAATTGCCGCCAAATACAATATAGCAATAATCAAGATACTTGCGGGGCTGATCAAATGGGTTTCAAATACAATATTTGAAGGGTTTACGGTCAATATGGATGTGCTGAACAAGGTAAAAAGCATGTCAAAAAAAGGGCCGTTGATTCTGATTCCCTGTCACAAGAGTCACATAGATTACCTGATACTGTCATATCTTTTTTATGCCAGTAATATGCCTTGCCCGCTTATTGCCGCGGGCAAGAATCTTTCTTTCTGGCCCATGGGTTCCATATTGAGAGGGGGAGGAGCATTTTTTATCAGGCGAACATTCAAAGGGGCTGTGCTTTATTCAAAGGTTTTTGTAGAATATATTTATAAACTTCTTGAAGAAGGATTTAATATAGAATTTTTTATCGAAGGAGGCAGAAGTAGAACCGGCAAGTTGATACTCCCCAAGTTGGGGCTGCTTTCCATTTTGCTCAATGCATATAAAGACGGGGCCTGTGATGACATGATATTTGTGCCTATTTATATCGGGTATGACAGAGTCATGGAGGAGAGTTCATATCTTAACGAAATTGAAGGGGGACAAAAAAAGCCGGAAAATTTATTGCAAATGATTAAAGCAAGAAAACTGCTTAAGAAAAGGTATGGAAAAATATATATTAAATTCCACCAGCCTATCTCGCTCAACGAACTTTTATCACAAAGCAATATTTTGATCCAGGATATGGCGCCAAAGGAGCGGAATGCACTGACCCGTAATCTTGGGTTCAGGATCATAAATGCCATAAACAATGTTTCGGTGGTGACTCCGCACGGCCTTGTAGCAAGCGTCCTTCTGAATTGTTCTAAGAAAAGATTTACTTATGAACATTTTATGTCACATGTGGGAACCTATATGAATTACCTGTTGTCACAGAAAGTCGAGCTGGCTGACACCCTTTTACTTGACAATGTTTATGCTGTTGAACAGGTTGTTGATGCTTATCTTAACAGAAAATTCATCATACAGACTTCAAAGAATATGGAAGGCCGATTTGCCGGCGCACAATTTATGGTAAATGAAAACAAGAGACCGGTTTTGGAATATTATAAAAACAACTGCATCGCCTTTTTTATTCCCGCGGCATTTACATCTCTTGCGATTTTAGAAAAGGATGCATTTCAGTTTTCTGCATCCGATCTTAACATTGGATATAATTTTCTTCAGGGATTCTTTAAAAATGAATTTGCATATGATGTGGACAAGACATCAGAATATTTTATTCGGAAAAACATAAAGGCATTTATTGATGATGCTGTGTTCATGCCTCATCCGACACTGCCGGACACATATAACCTGACATCGGCGGGCTTTAGAGAGCTGAAGCTGTTTTCCGGCTTTCTTAAAACATATTTTGAATCATACCTGATAGTTTTGAAGCACTTGGGACGGTTCTCGAATAGTTTGCCTAATACAAAGGATATCTTGAAAAAAATACAGGCCACAGGGAATCGTATGTATAAAAAAAGAGAAATTGAGCGCAAAGAAGCTCTTTCAAAAATCAACTATAAAAATGCAGTAGATTATTTCATTGCCCATGGAGTTAAATCTTCGCAGGATACTGAGAAGATTGAATATTATACCAAAGCAATACAGCGTTATCTAAATTATTTTTAACCCTACAACAACACTTGTCATTCCGACCGAAGGGAGGAATCTTTAACCACTTGTTTTATAATAAGATTTCTCGTCGCTTCGCTTCTCGAAATGACATCTAACATGGTAAGTAACGTTATAAGGTTAATCATAGCGGGGCATTTATGAAGGCGATGATACTTGCCGCCGGCCTGGGCACGCGGCTTCTTCCCTTTACCGAATTCACACCCAAACCTTTGTTTACTATTTCAGGTCGTCCTTTACTGGATATCATAATTTACAGCCTTCAGTCAGCAGGTTGTGAGGCCGTTATCATAAATACCCATCATCTGTATAAAGACATAGATTCCTTTTTAGCATCACAACAATATGCCATCCCTGTATGTACCCGTTACGAACCGGTGATTTTAGGCACAGCGGGAGCGATAAAGAATGCGGCCGATTTCTGGGACAATCAACCCTTTATGGTTATAAACAGCGACATTGTCAC
Source organism: Desulfobacteraceae bacterium (assembly GCA_013202725.1). GTDB lineage: Bacteria > Desulfobacterota > Desulfobacteria > Desulfobacterales > ETH-SRB1 > Desulfaltia. The sequence goes on along the minus strand of JABMRH010000059.1, from coordinate 4,933 downwards.
AGATATTGACCTGCGGAAGGTATATGATTTCCACTTAAGTCATAACCATCAGGCAACATTAGTTCTTCATGATTGCGCAGAGTTTAACAATGTATGGGTGGATAAAAACGATTTTATCGCAGGCATTCATGATCAGGAAAAAGAAGCAAACCTCGGTTATGCAAGGAAACTCACCTTTACCGGAATACAGGTTCTTGACCCTGAAATTCTTGAATTTATACCGGATAGAGTCTTTTCAAGCAGTATCGATGTGTACAGGAAGTTAATATTATCAGGCAAAAAGATAAAAGCTTATATCTCAAAAAAATATTACTGGAAGGATATTGGAACACCCGAAAGATATAAAGAGACGGTTTTTGACAAGATGGCTCCCGAAGCTTTTAAGCGGGCTTTTCCTGCTTGTGTGTGCAAAAAAATAGAATGTTCAAAACTGAAAGGGGATGGTTCGGACAGAAAGTGGTACAGGCTGACCGCAGCAGGTCGATCCATTGTAATGGTTGACCACGGCATTAGAAAAGAGCCCGGAATCTCCGAGATAGATTCGTTTATTTTAATCGGCCGTCATCTGTACGATAAAGGAATAGCTGTGCCCGAAATATATCTGTATGATACTTTTTCAGGAATTGTTTTTCTGGAGGATTTAGGCGATGTCAATCTCCAGGCAAAGGTTAAAGCAGGCAAAAAGATTTTGTTTTATTATAAATCAATTATAAAGCTTCTTATAAAGATGTCGATTGTTGGTGTTAAAGAATTTGATCGATCCTGGACCTGCCAGACACCATATTATGACAAAGAAGTTATTCTTGAAAATGAATGCCGCTACTTTGTTGACGCTTTTTTAAGAAGATATCTTAAGCTCAATATATGCTATGATGATTTTAAGGATGAGTTTATATTGCTTGCCGATAAGGCGCTTGAATTTTCAGTTAATGGATTTATGCACAGGGACTTTCAGTCCAGAAACATCATGATTAAAGACGGAAAGCCTTATTTTATCGACTTCCAGGGCGGCAGAACAGGCCCGATTCAGTATGATCTTGCATCTTTGCTGGTTGATCCATACGTGGCGCTTCCCTGTAATGTGCAGTATCAACTGCTTGATTATTGTATTGATAAGCTTTCATCATATATTCATATTGACAAGAAGAAGTTTTGTTTGTGTTATAAGTATTGCGCAATAACAAGAAACCTTCAGATACTGGGTGCGTTCGGGCATTTAAGCCTGGTTAAGGGGAAAACCTATTTTGAGCAATTTATTCCAACAGCAATAGAGAGCTTGAAATATAACCTGTCGGCTGTTGAAGATACACAATTCCCGCGGTTAAAAGCGGCGGTGTCGTAAAAAGTCAAAAAACCACTTTTTACGAATTCATCTAACTTTCTTTGATACCAATAAGATCATGATAAACAGAGCCTTCACGACCGTCAATGCTTATATAATCACCGGCTGTTAATGATATCTTGTTAAACAGGCAGGTTTTTTTCTTTTCATTACAGACAAGATCCACGCATCCAACCACACATGTTTTGCCAAGCCGGTGAGCCACGACAGCGGCGTGGGATGTTAACCCTCCACGCGCGGTAAGCAGGCCGTCGGAGGCATATATTTCCTGAATATCATCTGGAACAGTATCTGCTCTGAGAAGGATTAAATGTGTTTTCGGCTCCAGCTTTCTCCATTTATCGATTTCATCCAGGCTGAAAACCACTCGGCCGTTCATTGCTCCGCCGCTGACTCCGATACCGTGCCCTAAATATTTGTCCTCTGAGATTTTCGCGGGATCAAAGGTCAGAACCTTTTTCCTCTCTCTCATAGTCATATCTCTGGCCTGGAGCAGATACAGATCCTTTATTGAAGGGCTCTCAAATGTAAACTCGATTTCCTGTGGGCTCCAACCTTTTTTATAGACTAATTCGCTCGACCAATCTTTCAATGCCTTGAAAATAAGCGGAAAATGTGACTCAAGGGTTATGTCGGTCTGCCTCATTTCAATATTCTGCTGATTGATTGAAATCGGCATGGTATTGACAAGCCCTGAAACCACATCTTCACCCTGATTTCCAAGTGTAAAGTCGCCCCACAACATCAAGATATCACCCGACCATCTCGGATTATGGGTAAAAAAGACTCCTGAACCCGCCTGTTGGCCAAGATTGCCGAAAACCATTTCCTGAACAGTAACGGCTGTGCCCCAGTCATCCGATATGCCCATAATTTTACGGTAAGCTTTGGCTTTCGATGATTCCCAGGACCCAAGGACGCTTTTTATTACCAGATACAGTTGTTCGAACGGATCTTCTATAATATCAATTCCAGCATCCCTTATCATATCCTTATAAGCCAGCGCCACTTTTCTCATCTCTTGGCCGGAAAACTCTCTTTTATAAGGAATGCTAAGGCGTTGCTTGAACTCGTTAATAATTGCGTCAAAATCATTCCTCTCAAGATTAAATGACATGCCATAACACTGGAGAAACCTGCGATAATTATCCCATGCAAACCAGCTGTTGCCGGTTTGTGAGGCAATCCCGTCTGCAATTTCCTCATTTAATCCAACATTAAGGAAGGTATACATCATTCCAGGCTGTGAAACAGCTCCCCCGCTTCTAACAGAAAGGAGCAAAGGATTTTTCGGGTCTCCAAATACTTTTTTCGTAACCTTTTCCAGGTCGGATATCAGGCTGTATATCTGTTTTCTGAAATACTGCCGGGCCGGAGGAAAATTTTCGATCACCTCTCTTGAACGAAATACCTCCGTAGTAATAATAAAACCCGGAGGCACCGGCAAACCATAATTTTTCAGCTTAATTATGTTAAACCCTTTGTTGCCAAGATATATCAATCCAAAAACCTTTTTGTTTACCGGCACAAAAGGGCTCAAAGCCCGTTGAGGGTCATAGTTGAGAAGCTGGTGAAGCTTATCTTTAGGCAGTTTATCCGACTGGTGAAAAAGTGTATTCAGTATTCTGCCTAAAAACAGGTCTAACTGCTGAAGCCCTAATGACAGCGCCAGCCTGTCGCGGAAGAAGATTTCCGACACCCTGTGCGCCAGCTCTTCAGAGTCAATCATCCCCTCTTTGGGAAGATATTTCTCTAAAATACGATCAGAAGGGGTTTGAGCCAGTATTACACTCAGGTTCTGTTCGTGGATATTGTGAAAATAGTCATTAATTATATTTTTTACAGCAAGTGTAACGCCTTTGAATATATCGACATACTGGGTAAAGGTAAAACCCCTTACCTCGAGCAGACTGGCTAAAAGATCGAGTTGACGCTCCATCTCGATTGATGAAATTCCATTTAACTGCAACGCCCTGTTAAACAATATTAACCGGTCGTAAATCTGATAAAAAGTGGCCCTGGTGATAATGCTGAGATCAATACTTTCAATAAATCCCTCAAACAGAACATTGACTATCGATTCTATCCTAAAGGTAAGCCCAAGCGCATCAAATTTTCTTTCGTGGTAAAACCCGTATATAGACGGTATATCAACAGCAAAATGTCTTTTCTTGTAAATGTCTTCCCTAACCTCATACAATTTTGAAGAAATTATGATTTTTTTGAGCAGCTCAAGATAATCAAGCAGCATGTAAAGCCTTTTCTGTAAATCAGGTTCAATAAGAGCTTTTTTAAGCGCATCTATATCCGGAAATGCATCGATTTTAAACTGCGAAAGATAATGGTCGATTTCGCTGTCTGATTTTAAGCCGAATGTGAGATCGTATTTTTGATGTAAAAGTTTGTAAAAGGATATGGCTAATTTCACCCGGTTAATATCTTTTTCAGATACCTTTGAAATATCTGATAGATGGCTTTGTAATTCTTTTTCGTTTAAAACAATAAGGTCTGTCGGCAAATATTGCTCCTTTGCCTTAAGATGTAACATTACCCTGTGAACGCCATCAATATAAGGGCCGCGAATATCGATTTGATCAAAGATGCCTGGCGGGATAAAAGGCTTGAGAAGCTCCCTGTCTCTGGTTTGCCAGAAATTAATAACCGCTTCCATAAAGCCGATCATCCTGTTACTGCTTTCAACATGACTATGTTTTCGCAAAAAATGTATAAGAACATCCTTTCGGTGCGTTAATTCATCGAGCTGTGTTGATATATCCCTTAGCATTCCTTCAGCGCCTATATCATTAAAATATACAGGAAAGAGCCTTGCGAGCTGTTTTGCAAGATTATATACAGGGCTGATATCGCTGTTTAAAAATCGTGTAACATCACGTGAAAACAGGTCGGTGTCCTTGATAAAAACACCACATAAAGACAGATGAATCGTAAGATGGGAAAGAAGCCTTGTTGACCATTTGGGGTTAAGCTCAATAAGCTCCAACCATGTCCTTATATTTTGTATGTGTGCGCTGTTGACCTGTATCTGCCAGTCGCTTCCGACACCTTTTATCATTGGTGACTGAAAACCAAGACCGACTACGTGATTAATAAAAAAATCCACAAGGTCGATTTGATCTGTTTTGTATACTCCCTTACCCATATTAAGGACACAGTTTAAAACAGTACCAGGAAATTTATCGGTCAGCCCTCTTAATATGGAAAAGGTTTTCTGTATCAGTTTGCGGATATTCCAGCCTTTTTCATGCTCTATAAGCCAGGAAAGGGTTTTGTTAATATCTCTTAAAGATTCTTCGTAAATGATCGAGAGCCCGGGGGTCTTCATTATATGGAAAAGAAATATAAGTTTCCACAGGTTGCCTTTGCCGTTTTTTACGCCCGCTTCAACCAGTCTTTGTGGAATCTCCTTGTATATTTCAACAATCTGGCTGTATGCAGGCATTTCTACAAGGTTTTGCAAGACTTTTTTAGAGTCGATACCCTTTTGCCTGGCGATTTTGCCTGTCATTGACTGCCATTTGTTAATTTGCTTATGGGATATATAGTTAAAAATTTCATCAAACGGTTCTTTGT
>JABMRH010000058.1 GCA_013202725.1 Desulfobacteraceae bacterium | reverse complement strand
CACGCAATTGCTTTAACCTAACACCTAACACTTTATACTTAACACCTGATGAATTCGTTTTTTTACGAATTTATTAAATATAATATACTTGTTATTATATTATCAAGCTCAAAAAACCAAAAAGGCTCCTCTTTCAAGAGAAGCCTTTATTAAGTAAAGATGGTGGCGATGCAGGGAGTTGAACCCCGGACACTACGGATATGAGCCGAATGCTCTAACCAACTGAGCTACATCGCCTTATAAATTTTTGGAAAAAATTTTGTAGCAGTTTACATTCATATAGTCAAGTTGAAAGCTGTGTTTTATTCTATGCAGGAGAGGACCCCGCAACTTCAACCGTGTACTCTTTTATGTTGTCTGGAATATTTGGAAACACCATCATAAACGGAAGCTCTTTGCCCGGCTTAACATTTACATTTGATTTATTATCGCCAAAAGGGTTTAAGAGCCTTTTGTTTATTGAATTCATATCCATATCTGACAGGTCCTGGTCAGACAGCACATTGCCGCAGCAAATTGTTGCTGTTTTTGAAAGAACCTTTTCTTTGGCATAGAGTTTTCCGGTCACTCTAATAAAACTGCGTGTTCCAGAATATTCATTTTTAACTTTGCCTGATATAATAAATAGTTTTCCGGACTTAGAATTGTCGATGAATTTATCGGCGATATCAAAAGCGATTATTTTTAGGTTGCCGGCTTCATCCTGGACAGCGGGCTCAACAAGATCGCTGATAAAAGGGATCTTGATATTCATGCTTTTCAGCACCACATAGGTGCCATAGGCCCCACCCGTCAAAAGCGCTATAATCAAGGCAACCAGTATCGGAGTGCTGATACGTTTTTTTTCGGCTGACGTTATTTTCTGTTCAGTTGTTATTGACGCTTCTTCTGTTTCGACATCAGCCTCCAGTGGTTTTTCAACCTCTTCTGCCTCTGGTTGATCAGCCTGAGACCCTAAACCTACAGTTTCTGCAACCTCTTTTTTAGTTTCTTCCTCATCAACATCCGCAAGTTCAAACTCACGCTCAGGTTCCTCGAGCTTTTCTTTAGCTACAGGTTCCGCATCCAGCTCGAGTTCGATCTCTTCTGGCTCTTCTTTTACCTCGGTTTCAGGCTTCGGCTTTTCTTCTATATCAAGCATTTTTTCTATATCAGACAGATCGAGTTCCTCTTCCTTGGTTTCGAGGGTTGCTGATGACTCTTTCTGCGTTTCTTCAATAACAGGTTCGGTGTCCAGCTCAAGTCCAAGCAACTCTTCGGGCTCCTCTTCGACCTCGGGTTCTGGTTTCATTTCTTCTTCTAAGTTCAAATCGGACAGATCGAATTCCTTTTCCTCGGTTTCAAGAGCAGCACTTGCCTCCTCTTCCGAAACTTCAACTTGTTTGACAGATTCTGTCCCAACATCGGAATCTATAGTTTCATATTCAACCACTTCTTCATCCGTCTCAGCAGGTCTTTCTATCTCAGTTGGCGGATAAGCCAAAAAAATATTTTGACATTTTGAGCACCGGACTTTGGAGCCTGTTTGTTTTACAAGATTTTCATCTAAATTAAACTTTGCATAGCATTTTTCACAGGTTATAATCATGGCATGCCCCCACCGGCTATAGTTTCAGGTGATAAATATCTGCTAAGTACCTAAAGTTTTCATTATAATCAATCCCATATCCAACAATGAATCCTTCTTTTAATACATGGCCAACGTAATCGACCTTAATAGTTACCTCGCGTCGTTCATGCTTATCAAGCAGAGAGCAAATCTTTACAGACTTTGGGCCAAAAGATTTCAGGTAATCAACAAGATAGGTTAATGTCAAACCTGTATCTACAATATCTTCGACTATCAGCACATCCTTATCTTTTATATCGATCTCTATTTCTTTGGTCAAACGGATGTTGCCTGATGAAGAGGTGCCGGAACCATAGCTGGATACACGGACAAAATCGATCTTAACAGGAATAGTAAGACGGCGTATTAGATCGGATAAAAAAACAAAGGCTCCCTTTAAAACGCAGATAAGAACAGGTTCGCTATTTTTATAGTCAGATGAAATTCTGCACGCAAGGTCAGCTACTATTTTGTCGATACTGTTTTTTTTTAGGATGGGAATTAGTTCGGACATAATAAATGTGCTTTTTTACGTAGCAGTTCAGTCGCCAGGCACAAAACTACATTGGTCCGGCAACCTTGTCAATAAATTTAGAGACCAGCTTTTTCTAATTGTTTAATGAGCGTTTTTTGTTTATCATTAAGGTTTTTCGGTAGATAGATATGGATAATTACAAAAAGATCCCCTTTCTCTTGAGTGCGCATATTCGGGAGTCCGTAGCCGGAGAGTCTCATTTTGGTTTTATGCTTTGTTCCGGCAGGTATTTTCAAACTCAATTTCTTTCCTTCGACAGTTGGAACAGATATGCTGGTTCCGAGAAGGGCTTCGCTCAATTTTATTTCCCTGTTTATATAAAGGTTATATCCTTTTACGCTGTAAACCGGATCGCCAAGCACTTTGGATTGAATGTACAGATCCCCGGGAGGCCCTCCATATGGGCTTTGCTGACCTTTTCCTGCAAGGCGCAGTTTTTTTCCTGAAATCATGCCCTCTGGAATCTTTATTGTTACATTTTCACTGTGACCATTATGCTGCAATTTTACTGTTTTGCTCGTTCCGGTCGCCACCTCCTGTATTGTAAGATGTAATTCATACAGCAGGTCAGATCCTTTAATTTGAGCCTGCTGGCGTTTTGCACGCGTGCCAAAAGGGGAATCATTTCCAAACGCAAAGCGCATATCGCCGCGTTTGCCCGTGAAGAAGCTTGCGCCGCCCATGCCGAATTCTCTTAGAATATCTGAAAAATCAAATCCCTTAAATATATCTTCCTGTGAATAACGCTGCTGGAATCCGGTTGAGCCGAATGTATCATATTGGCTGCGTTTTTTCTTGTCGCTAAGAACAGCATAAGCCTCGCTTATTTTCTTAAACCTTTCTTCATCTGCTTTATCTCCTTTAGTGTGATCGGGATGATACTTCATGGCAAGCTTCCGATAGGCCTTTTTAATTTCTCCGTCAGAAGCATTTTTGCTTACACCAAGTATTTTATAATAATCGGTTGCGGACATTTATATTTCCTTATTAAATTTGATGAATTCGTAAAAAGTCCCCCTGGCCTGTCATTTCGAGTGAAACGAGAATTCCTTGTTTCGACGACAAGAGAAATCT
>JABMRH010000006.1 GCA_013202725.1 Desulfobacteraceae bacterium | reverse complement strand
GCCAGGGGGACTTTTTACGAATTCATCATTATTAACAAATATTTAATTTTGTGTCTATAAAAAACATAAAGCCTGCTCTTATTTTCATTGACATATTTTGTTTGAATTGAGATTTTTATTAGTTCTTTATTGATAAATTTTGTGTTTTTGTGGCATAAAAAATATATATTTCACCGCAGAGCCGCAGAGGACGCAAAGAAATTTATTTTTTTAAATAAAAAATCGGATTAGGTTATACAAAGTGAAGTTTCAGCGCTTAAAATGAATATCGATACAAAAAAAGAAAAGAAAGAAAAAAGCCCGGGCAACTCTCTTGTCAAGTTTGATCCTCTTCAGCGATATCTCGCTGAGACAGGCAAATACAAGCTGTTAACCAGGGAGAGGGAAAGAGAGCTTGGGATAAGGATACAGGAACATAGTGACGAGGAAGCCGCCTATATTATGGTAACCTCAAACCTCAGGCTTGTTGTAAAGATAGCGCTGGAGTTTCAGAGGGTATGGATGCAGAATCTTTTAGACCTGATCCAGGAAGGAAATATAGGGCTTATGCAGGCTGTAAGAAAATTTGATCCTTACAAGAATGTTAAGTTCTCATATTATGCCTCTTTCTGGATAAAGGCATATATTCTCAAGTTTATCATGGATAACTGGCGTCTTGTCAAAATCGGCACCACGCAGGGGCAGCGAAAACTTTTTTTTAAGCTGAAAAAGGAAAAACAGAAACTGATTGAAGAGGGTTTTGACCCAAAACCAAAGCTGCTTTCAGAAAGACTGGGTGTATCTGAGCGGGAAATTGTGGATATGGACCAGCGGCTTGATGGCTGGGACATATCTCTGGATGCCCCTTTAAAGGATGATACAGATACGGAAAGGATAGAGATTCTGAAGATGCCGTCCACCTCTATGGAAGAAGAGGTGGCAAAGAAGGAGATAGAATCCCTTCTTCATAATAAAATTGCCAAGTTCAGAAAAAAATTGACAAAAAGAGAGCTCGAAATATTCGATTTGCGCATTTTTTCAGATTCGCCTGTTACTCTGCAGGAAATCGGTGACCGTTACAGCATATCAAGGGAACGCGTTCGCCAGGTTGAAAAGAATGTGATAAAGAAAATAAAGGAATCTTTTAAGCAGGAACTGCCTGACTTTAAATCTTATATTGATTAAGATTAAAGTGTTAAGTGTTAGGTGTTAAGTGTTAGGTGTTAAGGGATTGGGGAATTTAGGGATTGCTCACGCAAAGGCGCTAAGGCGCTAAGAAAGAGGGAAGAGAAAATAGGATAGAGAAAATAGGATAGAGGAAATAGGATTGGAATGAACATCGAACACCCGCCGTGCCCGCGCCCGTCGCGGCAGGTCGAAACGTCCAACATCGAATGTTTAATGGAAAAAGAAAAAATGAAAATCTTTGCGTCTTTGCGTCTTTGCGTGAGGATTTGTATTATGGTCGTCCTGTTAGCTTCGGGCTGCGCTTTGCATATTAAGACAGTAGAGCCGGTTGCAAAAAAGCCGCCCGATACATATAAGGATACATATAAATCTGATGGATCCTATTATTACTATGTAGAGTCGCAGTTGCAAATAAGAATGGGCAATCCGGATAAAGCTATTTTATATCTCATAAAAGCAATAGAAAGGGAGCCTGATTCTTTATATTTGCGAAGAGAGCTCGCCAATCTTTATTTTGCCAATAAAGAAAAGGAAAAAGCATTAAGCGTCATAGAGGAGGCGCTGAAAAAAGATCCTGAAAATATTGCAACCCTTATTATGTATGGAATGATAAGGCAGGATTTAAAACATATTGATGATGCGGAAAAAGCATATGAAAAGGTTATTGCCGCTGATCCAAAACAGGAAAACACCTATTTATTGCTTGGCGGTCTTTATGTTGAAGAGGGCAACCTGGATGAAGCTTTGCAGGTATATGAGCGCCTGATTGAAAATTTTCCCGGTTCGTATGCAGGCCATTTTTTTATGGGAAAGATTTATGCAGAGCAGGGAGATGTGTTAAATGCTGAAAGGGAATTCAAAAAAACATTAGAGATCAGACCCGAACTTGAAGAACCGCAATTTGAATTGATAAACCTGTATAAGAAGACGGGAAAGGATAAAAGGATTATTCAGGTATTCAAGGATATTCTGAAGAGAAACCCAAAAAATATCCGGGCTGCCATGGAGCTTGGCTATTATTATTATAAAAACGGGATGCAAGAGGAATCTGAAAACTTATTAAAGGAACTTGGCGCAAAGAGTTTATCTGATACAGATATTACAATTAAGGTTATTCAACTCTATCTCGATAAAAAGAAATATGATGAGGCCTTGATTGTTTTAAATGGCATGTTAAAAGGGGCTCCTGACAGCTCAGATATAAATTATGTTATGGGCGCGGTCTGTGACGGCAAGGAAGATAATAGGGCAGCCATCATGCATTTTAAAAAGGTGATGCCGGATTCAAGGTTTTATCAGAACGCTGTCATTCATATTGCCTTTTTATACCAGAAGAATGGAAAGATTAAGGAAGCTATAATTTATTTAACCGATATTATTAAAAGCAATCCTGACGATCCGGAGCTTATGCTATATCTTGGCACATTTTATGAGGAGACCAAAGAATATGAAAAGGCGGAAAAAACGCTTAAACAGGCTCTTGAAATCGATTTAGACAACAGCAGGCTCCATTTTCGTCTTGGAGTTATTTATGACAAGTGGGGCAGAAAAGATGATTCAATAAAAGAGATGAGGACTGTGATAAGTCTTGACCCGAAAAATGCCAATGCATTGAACTATCTTGGCTATACTTATGCTGATTTGGGAGAAAACCTTGATGAGGCGGAGGATTTAATCAGGGAGGCATTAAAATACAAGCCTGACGACGGCTACATTATAGACAGCCTTGGATGGGTATATTTTAAAAAAGGTGATTTCAAAAAGGCAATAGAATATCTGGAAAAGGCGGTCGATCTGGTTCCTGACGATCCTGTTATACTGGAGCACCTTGGAGATGCCTACATGAAAACAGACGACAGGGCAAATGCTCTTAAGTTTTACAAGCGGTCTCTTTTAAATAAGAAAGACGATAAAACCGAACTTGAAAAGAAGATACAGGGATTAGGGGATTGAGGGTTGGCTCACGCAAAGGCGCAAAGGCGCTAAGATAAAAAATAATATAAAAGAAAATT
>JABMRH010000057.1 GCA_013202725.1 Desulfobacteraceae bacterium | reverse complement strand
TAAAGCATAATTTTTATGATTATTCTAAAGTTTACCGCTTCAAACCCGCGTGCAAGGCCCACACCTAACACGCCGCCAACTGCCGCATGCGTTGTGGAAACAGGGAGCCCCATTTTTGATGCGATAAGCACAGTTGTTGCAGCGGCAAAATCGACAGAAAAACCGCGAGTATTTGTAAGGGTTGTAATTTTTTTGCCGACAGTTTCCATGACCCGCTCGCCGGCCATGCCGATTCCGCAGGCAATTCCTATGCCTCCGAAAAGGAGTAGAAAAACAGGCACAGGCACCTTAGCGCCGACACTGCCTGTTTTTACGAGGAAATATATTACTGCAAGAGGGCCGATTGCGTTAGCCACATCATTTGCGCCTTGAGCCAGCGCAACGTAGCAGGATGTTCCGATCTGGATGCGTTTGAAGATCGCCTCTGCTCCGGCTTTCCTGTCCTTAACAAAGCGGCTTAAAAGTTTCATTCCCACAAACCCGAAAATAATCGCTACAATAAGTGCAAAGAGCAATGCAGTCAGATTTCCCATTGCGAGTGTTTTGCCAAGCGGTGTTTTAAATAGAAATGATAAAACAACGATAAAAACCGCGATGCCGATAAAAAACGGTGATAATTTAAGAGCCCATGCAAATGAGTCTTTCCTGGAAAGTATTATTTTTACAATGAGCTTGAACATTACATACGCAATAACAAGGCTGAAGACCGGGGATATGACCCAGCTCAATACAACAGCGCCGAGTTTACCCCATTTGATAACCGAGAACCCGCCCGCCATTATTCCAAAACCGATCATGGCGCCTACAATAGAATGCGTTGTAGATACAGGCAAAGATTTCCAGGTGGCAAAGCTTACCCACAACGCGGCAGCCAGCAGAGCGGAAAGAGCGCCGATAAGCGCTATGTGTGGATCTGCGAGAATTTCTGTCGAGACAATGCCTTTACGGATTGTGTTCGTAACATGGGATCCGATAAATACTGCGCCGACTATATTCAGTATTCCAGCAATAAAGATTGCCTGCCGGACTGTAATAGCCTTTGCGCCGACAGCAGAAGCCATGGAATTGGCGACATCGTTTGCGCCAATATTCCAGGCCATATAAAATCCTAAGATGTAACCGGCAATCAGGATATAATATTCTATTGGCATTATTAATTAGTTGCTTCTTTTTTAGTTGTCTGGTCGGAAGAAGCCGGCGGCCTGAAAATGCGCCACAAAAGCAAACTCTAATAAAATAATTTTGCATAAGTTTTATTCATTGTCAATTATTAGTTCTTCTTTTTGTTGACTTGTAATAATGTGTATGTTACGAATCTCTTAAATGAAAATTTTGAACATATTGCAGCGTGTCTATTTTTCGACCATAAAGAACTTTTCAATTACTTAATTTTAAGGAGGGGTATTTAGATGAAGAAATTGCAGGCTCAATTAAAAACGATATCTAAGTCTCTTGCAGCGCTTTCTAAGCAGGTTGATAAAATTTCAACGCAGACAAGCAAACTGCAAGCGCCTAAGGCAACTGCTGCTAAAAAGGTAAAAACTACCGCAGCAAAGGCGAAAAAAACCAGTGTAAAGAAAAAAGCTGTAAAGAAAAAAACCGCAAAGCAGATGACAGCTCTTGAAGCGGTATTAGGCGTAATTAAAAGAAGCAGAAAGGGAGCAACAATTGCCGGGCTGAAAGAAAAAACCGGTCTTGTTTCCAGGCAGCTCAGCAATGCTCTTTACAAGCTTGCAAAGAAAGGGCAAATTATCGCAAAGGAGCGCGGCCTTTATATTAAGAAATAATAGTTGACAGGTTTTCGAAGTTTTCTGTTTATTTTTTATGCGCTAAACCGGCTTAGTGTAAAGACAAAAAGCCTTTAGCTTGCCAGGCATATCATGGCAGGTTTGCTAAAGGCTTTTTGTCTTTGAGAGAGAGGAGAAACAATCTAAATACCCATGTTTGAAGATATTATAAACAACGTCCAGATATCTATCCCATTCGGTCTGCTTAAAGAAAAATATCTGTCCCTGGTTCTGAAGAACAGGGTTAATCCTGAGATTTCGCTTGACGGAGGAGTCATTGATACATATTCCAAAAAAGACTTTTCGGAGATAGCCTCTATTCTTCAACAAGAGGGTCTTTCTATTACCCTGCATGGACCTTTCTATGACCTGGCGCCTGGAGGCATGGATAAAAAGATTTTGAGAACGACCCGGGAGCGCCTCAGGCAGGTCTTCGACCTCATACCGGTGTTTAAACCAATGTCTATTGTCTGCCATACCGGTTATGATAAAAACAGATATCATGAAGTGGAAAAAGAGTGGCTTGAGACAGCCATTGAGACATGGACGCCACTTGTTGATGATATACAAGGCACGGGTACAATTCTGGTTATTGAAAATGTTTTTGAAAAAACGCCTGAGATGCTTTTCAGGCTGATGAAAGGATTAGACTCGACAACAGTGGGTTTCTGTTTTGATATAGGCCACATGTATGTCTTCTCTGAAACCAGCATTGAAGTCTGGCTAAAGTCCCTGGGGCCTTTTCTGAAACAGCTCCATCTCCACGACAATGACGGAACATGGGATGATCATTGGGCAATCGGTGCAGGAAAGATCGATTTTGAGATCTTATTCAGATTTTTGGAGGAAAATCGACTGAGACCTGTCATAACCCTCGAGCCCCATCAGGAGGAATGGATCTGGCAAAGCCTTGAAGCCCTGTCTGAATCGGCTCGTTTTAGTCGCATTATTAAATTAGAGGGGTAAGGCAATGGGGACATCCCCGCAGGTTTTTTCAGCAGCCCTCAGGAATAAATATTACTATAGGAGGTTTAAATGCAAAGTTATATAAATCGAATTGTTCGTGCTGCCAAGCTCGATGTTAATCTATATGAAGAGGTTGAGGCTGATAAAGGAGCAATGGGCCAAGCCATGGGAGTTGTTGTTCTTTCCAGTATAGCAGCCGGCATAGGAACAATAGGAACTACAGGAGTAAAGGGAATCGTTATCGGGACGATCATAGCGCTCATTGCCTGGTATGCCTGGGCATATATTACATATTTTGTCGGCGCTAAAATCCTTCCTGAGCCGCAGACCAAAACCCATCCTGGTGAACTATTGCGAACCATCGGATTTGCAAGCTCTCCAGGATTAATTAGAGTATTGGCTATCATACCTGGAATGGCCGGAATAATTTTTCTGATCACTTCGATTTGGATGTTAATAGCTATGGTTATTGCCGTAAAGCAAGCCCTTGATTATCAGAGCACATTACGAGCTGTGGGTGTCTGCATCATTGGCTGGGTCATTCAAACAATAATAATTATAATTTTGTTTTCTGTTTTAGGAGGTGGTTATTCAAAGCCTGTTTAATTCTTTTGGGTGCATATACTCTTCTCTCCCAAACAGATCATATTTTTTCTGACAGGATAACAGGATAAACAAGATTTTATTCCAAGTAAACAAATAAGGTTTAAGTTTCACTTTAGTCATCCAGTAAATCATAAAATCATAATCCTGAGAAAGGCATATAAATGAAACACAGAGAATTGACTGAAAAAATCATTGGTTGTGCATACAGAGTTTACAACTGAATGGGTTATGGCTTTAAGTTTAGTTATTAATTTTGGTGAACGGAAAGTTGAAATCACGTGCAGCGCAGGCGCTTGCGCCGCGTTAACGTAAGATAAGGGATTTTGATGAGGATTTACAGGATGACTTTTGATCTTTTAATCCTGAATATCCTGTTAATCCTGTCAAAAAAGTCTCTTTGAAAGACGTAAATTGTTACAAGGATTTTTACAATGCTGAAAAAGCTGTTTGGCTTAAAATTTTTACTCTATAGCCTTATTTTTTTAGTTGCATTATCTTTTCAAGTTACCACCCCCACCCTGTCCTCCCCCTCGAAAGAGGAGGGTTTGGGAGACAATCCCTGCTTTCAGACAGAGTGGCCGCATGAAAAAAGCGAACTTCTGCCGAATCCGTCTCTTGTGTTCGGAAGGCTGCCAAACGGCTTCAGATATCTATTGATGGAGAACCGAAAACCCAAGGACAGGGTGAGCATGCATCTGAATGTTCAGGTTGGATCTATGCATGAATCTGACCAGCAGCAAGGACTGGCTCACTTTCTTGAACACATGCTTTTTTGTGGTTCAACCCATTTCAAGCCCGGAGAACTTGTAAAATATTTTCAGAGCATAGGAATGAAGTTTGGTCCTGACGCAAATGCGCATACAGGATATTATGAAACTGTTTATGATATACTTTTGCCAAAGGGTGACGGTCAAAGTCTGGAGAAAGGACTTACTGTGCTGAAAGACTTTGCAGACGGCGCTATTTTCCCGGAGTCTGAGATAGACAGAGAACGGCGTGTTGTCCTGGCTGAAAAGCGCACACGTGATTCTGCGTCGTATCGCAGGTTTGTTTCAGTTATGAGGTTTGAGTTTCCTGAAGCAAAAATATCGAAAAGATTTCCCATAGGACTGGAAAATTTTATTAAAAATGCAGACCGTAAAATGTTTAAAAATTTTTATGATACATGGTACCGGCCGGAAAAAATGATACTTGTAATGGCTGGAGACTTTGATGCCGGCCCTGCTGCTTTACTTATAAATAAAAAATTTTCTGCGCTATCTTCAAAGGCTTCCCCTTTGCCGGAACCGGAGCTGGGCAAGATAAATCATAAAGGGATCAAACCATTTTATCATTTTGAAAAGGAAATCGGGAACACCACGGTCAGCATAGAGGTGATAAGAAAAATTGTGCAGCAGCCGGATTCCTTTGATTTTCAGAAAAGATTACTTATTAAAGATATTGCGGATCAAATTGTTCAGAACCGGCTGGATGTATTGGTAAGCAAGCCTGATACACCCTTTACCTCGGCTTCCATCAGCAGCGGTATTTTTAAGAATCAGATAGAATCTGCCGAGATTACAGCGGAAAGCAGCCCTGAGAACTGGGAGAAATCACTTGCGCTTCTTGAGCAAACCTTAAGAAGGGCATTGAAACACGGGTTTACCAAATTAGAGCTTGAAAGGGTAAAAAAGGATTTCAGATCAGAGCTGGATAATGCTGTAAATAAGGCGCCGACACGAGAAAGCCGATTACTGGCGCGCGAAATAATAATGCATCTCAATGCGGATATGGTTTTTCTTTCTCCAAAGCAAAGAAGAGATCTTCTGTCTCCGGTTATTGATTCCCTGACATTAAAGCAGGCGCATGATTCATTCAATGAGAGTTGGGCGCCTGAACACAGGCTTGTGTTTGTTACAGGAAATGCTGAGCTGAAAAGTATTGATGAAAAACCAAAAGACATGATACTTGCCGCATATAATAGTAGCAGCATGATTGGTGTATCAAGACCGGTTGAAATAAAGGCGCCGGTTTTTCCTTATCTGCCGGAACCTGAAAAAAAAGGGGAAATCAGCAGTAGGGCCGAGATCCCGGAACTTGGCATTATCCAGGTTGATTTTGAGAACGGCGTCAGCCTGACCCTGAAAAAGACAGATTTTGAGGCTGATGAAGTGCTTGTTAATCTGTCCTTTGGATTGGGCAGAAGTGTCGAACCAGCGGATAAACCCGGACTTGCAGCTTTAAGTGCGGAAGTAATTAATGAAAGCGGACTCGGCAAACTTAAAAGAGATGAAATTGAACGCGCTCTGGCAGGAAGAAACACAGATGTTAATTTTTCAGTTGCCGAAGATTGTTTTTCCTTTAAAGGCAAAACAGTATCAAAAGAGGTACTGTTGCTCTTTCAGCTTCTTTATGCTCATTTGGCAGATCCGGGATATAGGGCAGATGCCTATAAACTTTCCATGGAACGCTTCAGACAAAAATACCTTAAACTTTCCAGCTCCATTGACGGCGCCATGAGTCTTACCGGAAAGCGCTTTCTGGCCGGAGGAGACAGCCGTTTCGGGCTTCCACCTTATAATATGTTCAAACATTTGGCCCTTAATGATGTTAAATCATGGATTGACGCATCATTAAGGCACGATAAAATCGATGTTTCAGTAGTTGGTGATTTTAATATTGATGCAGTAGTTGATATAGCCTCTAAATATCTTGGGAACCTTCCTGAGCGACGCGATATATATAAACAAAAAATGTTAAGATCGCCCCAATTTCCTGTTGCTCAAACACTTGAAATAAATGTTGCGACAGAAATTCCAAAAGGTCTTGTAGTTGTTGCATATCCAACTGAAGACCTGTGGAATATCCATAGAACACGCCTTTTTTCGGTGTTGGCGGATATTGTTTCAGAAAGGCTACGTGAAAGGATTCGGGAAAAATTGGGAGCGGCTTATTCCTTTGCTGCATACAACATGCCGAGCCGGGCATATTCTGGATATGGAGTGTTTCAAATCTTTGTTCATGTTGATCAAAAACAAAGCAGCATGGTGGTTGGGGAAATAAAGAAAGTCATATCGGATATTGTCGTTACCGGAGTAAACAATGAGGAGTTGAGGCGTATCATCGGGCCGACACTTACAGGCATAAAGGATATGCTGCAAAGTAATTATTACTGGCTGAATACTGTTCTTTCAGGATCGAAAAATCATCCTTGTCAGCTTGACTGGAGCAGGATAATAATGGATGATTATGCCTCGATTTCAGTTAATGAGCTGTCTATTCTTGCAAAAAAATATCTAAACAATGATAAAGCAGCAATAATTATTATTAAACCGGAACAAAGGGATTAAAAACATAAAATGCTTGTCAGTTATTTATTTATCTGTGTTAACGGTAAGACTATTCTATATCTGTTTTTATGTTGATATTCTGATAAAAAATTTAGCTTGATTTGACGGTTTGTATAAAATAAAAAAACTATTTTTAAGGCTGTTGAATATATATGGAAAGGATAAATGATGAACAAAAAGACAGGATCTGCCGATTTTTTCGGCAGGTTATGGAAATTATTTGCGTCAGTCAGGCTAACCGTTGTTATTCTTCTGTCGCTTGCTGTTACTTCTATTATTGGAACGATAATTCCTCAGAACGAGAGACCTGAGGCATACCTGAATGAATATGGTGAATTCCTTTATAGAATTTTGTCAGCCTTTGACATTTTTGATATGTACCATTCGTGGTGGTTTCAGTTTCTGCTTCTTGCGCTGACGGTTAATGTAGTTGTCTGCTCAATAAACAGATCCTCTTCCTTATTGAAGATTATATTTGTTAAAAAACCTTTTTTTGATGTTTCAAAATTCAGAAGTCTTTCTGATAAGGAAGAATTTACCGACAGCCGTTCACCCGAAGACTTGAAAAGGATATATGCTCCAATTGTTTCCAGAAGCTTTGGATACAGAAGGATTGAAGAAACTGATAATGGATTCTGTGTTTTCGCTGAAAAAGGGAGATGGACCCGCATTGGTGTTTATACGGTTCATTTTAGTGTTATTTTATTGCTGATCGGCGGTCTGATGGGTTCGATTTTCGGTTTTAAAGGATTTGTAAATATTCCTGAAGGTAAAACAATAAATAGTATAAGATTGAGTAATACCGGCAAAGCACAAGATTTAAATTTTAATATCAGGTGTGATAATTTTAATATAAAATTTTATGATTCCGGGGCGCCAAGTGAATATCGTTCAACCCTGACAATACTTGAACAAGGGAAATCTGTTTTGACAAGGGATATTATTGTGAATGATCCTCTTCGTTACAAGGGGATAAATATCTTTCAGTCCACTTATGGCGAGCTTCCCCCCAGAGAGATCACTTTGAGTTTTAAAAACCGTATAACCGGCATGAATTATAAGAAAAAGGTCTCTTTTGGGCAGCAGTTTAATCTACCCGAAGATGCGGGGCAGTTTGTTGTAAAGGGTTACAGGGATTCATATAATTTCGGAGGCCATAATCTTGGAAAAACCTTTATGGGCATTCTTACCCCTAATAACGGAAGCCCTGTCCATGTAATAATTCCGGTGCGTTTTCCGGTTTTTGACAGGATGAGAAAGGGCAATCAGGTTGTTTCCGTAGTAGATTATGATCATAGATATTATACAGGGTTACAGGTGACAAGAGATCCCGGGGTTTTAGTTGTTTATTCAGGGTTTGTAATAATGATTATCGGATGTTTTATAACTTTTTTTATGTCTCATCAAAGACTTTGTGTTGAAATAAGCAGGAGCGGAAAAAACAACAGGGTTATGGTAGCAGGGACAGCAAACAAAAATAAACTTGGAATGCAAACCAGGATAAAGAAGATAGTGAAAAGCCTGAGCAAGTGTTAAGTGTTAAGGGTTAAGTATATGATTAAACAGACATTTGCTTTAACCTAACACTTAACACCTAACACTTAACACCTGATGAATTCGGCTTTTTACGAATTCATCAATATTTAAGGATTAATTTATGAACAGTTCAAATTTATTATCAATTGTAACATTTATTTATGGCATAGCAGCATTTTTATATATTGTTTCCTGGGTTTTTAAGAAACAGTTGCCCGGCAGGATTGCCACATGGATAGCTATAATTGCTGTTGTCGGCAATACAGGGGGTATTGCTTTGCGATGGATAGAATCTTACAGGCTTGGAATAGGTCATGCCCCGCTTTCAAATATGTATGAGTCCCTTGTCTTTTTTGCGTGGACTATCGGAGTTATATATCTTGTAGTTGAGCAGACTTATAAAAACCGGATAATTGGAGCCTTTGCGACCCCTCTTGCCTTTATGGCCATAGCTTATGCATCACTTTCCCCAAACATTAATGATCGTATACAGCCCTTGATTCCGGCATTAAAAAGCAACTGGCTTATTGCCCATGTAGTCACCTGTTTTATTGGATACGCCGGATTTGCAATTGCTTTTGCCGTAAGCCTCATATATCTTTTTAGTCAAAGAAAAACAGGGAGCAAAACCGGTTTGTTTAGTCATTTCCCGGATGCCGGCATTCTGGATGAATTAACATATCAAATGGTAACACTTGGTTTTTTATTTCTGACAATCGGGATAATAACAGGGGCTGTATGGGCAAATTCGGCATGGGGGAGTTACTGGTCATGGGATCCGAAAGAAACATGGTCTCTGATAACCTGGTTTGTTTATGCGACACTATTACATGCAAGGATGATGAGAGGCTGGGAAGGAAAGAAAATCGCCTATCTTTCCATAATAGGATTTCTGGCCGTTATGTTTACATATTTTGGCGTGAATTTGCTGCCGGGTTTACACAGTTATGGTCAGGGATAATAATAATTTTTCTTGACAAAAATGATATTTATAGGTAAATGTCCAAAAATTGCCTTTTATATCATACGTTCATACCATAATAAAAAATTGTTCAACTTTGTTTACTTTACCTAAAACTTAACGGAGTTTATATGAGTACATTAGATGATAAATCTGAAGAGACTGTCGAGCAGGTAGAAACAACGAAATCCACTGGAAAAGAGCAAAAGAATGGATCGTGGGGAATCGTTCTCATATTTTTCGTTATTGGATTAGTGGGAAGTCTTGCGGTCGGATGGTGGATTTTCCCGAAGCTTCTCTATTCTCAAAAAAAGCAGCCAATAGATTTTAACCATGTGATTCATGTTGCGGCTGTTGAGGAAGGATGTGAAAGTTGCCATTTTTTCCGTGAAGACGGCTCCTTTTCCGGTGTGCCGAAACTTGCCCAGTGCGTTGATTGTCACGAAGAGGTGATGGGAGAAGATCCCAACGAAGCCAAGTTCGTCGAGGAATATGTGGCAAAAGGGAATGAGGTGCCGTGGCTGGTCTATTCAAGGCAGCCTGATTGTGTATTCTTTTCCCACGCAGTCCATGTCAAGATGGGAAAAGTGGATTGCGTTACATGTCACGGACATATCGGCGAATCGACACACTCAAGAGTTTACGAAGAAAACAGGCTTACAGGATACAGCCGTGATATCTGGGGAAAAAACATCGCCGGGCTCAAAAAGAATACCTGGGACCGGATGAAAATGGATGATTGTGCTGAATGTCATGCTGAAAATAAAGCGGTTCCAAAAATCGTTGAGACACTTCCGTGGCCTATTAGCTGGATGCCTCGACCTTATGAAAAACCGGCGAGTAGTCAGATAAAAGTTCATATAGAAAAAGATGCGTGTTTTGTATGCCATAAATAGGCTGATAACCTCATTAGTTTATTAGCAATATTTTAAGGGGTAGAATCTTATGAAGGTATGTAGAAGAAGTTTTTTATCATTGATAATCGGCGGTGCAGCCGGCACAGCCCTTTCACCATTACCATTGAAGCTGATGGATGACAGTTCCATATGGACACAGATGTGGCCATGGACTCCTGTGCCGGAGGATGGAGAGGTCAGTCATGTAGATTCTATATGCACACTCTGCCCTGGTGGTTGCGGTATTACTGTTCGCAAGGTCAGGTCAATGATCGGGGATCGGGCAATTAAAATAGAGGGCATGAAAGGGCATCCTGTAAATGATGGCGGCATATGTGTTCTGGGCCTATCCGGCCTTCAACTGCTTTATGGCCCGACACGTGTCAAAACTCCATTAAAAAGGGCAGGGGCGAGAGGTGAAGGAAGATGGGAAAAAATCTCCTGGGATGAAGCTATTGCAGAGGTTGTAAAAAAACTTGGAGAGTTAAGAGAAAAAGGCAAGTCTCACACTGTTGCCTGTATTTCCGGTACTGATAGTGGAACAACGGCTCACCTTTTAGGGAGATTTTTGACGGTATATGGTTCTCCAAATTTTATACGCATTCCATCGATTCAGGATTCATACGAGCTGACAACGTATCTTATGCAGGGCGTTCAGGCTTCAGTTGGATTTGATGTTGAAAATTCCGATTTTGTCTTGAGCTTTGGGAGCGGGCTGATAGAGGGCTGGGGTTCGCCGGTGCGTATGATTAAGGCAAATAGTATGTGGAAAGAGCGAGGCAAAGTAGTGCAGATCGAATCCCGCCTGTCCAACACGGCCGCTAAAGCAGATAAATGGGTTGCCATAAATCCGGGAACAGAAGCTGCTCTGGCTCTGGGTATTGCCAATGTGATTATCCAAGAATCGTTGTATCATAATGATTTTGTTAATAATTATTCTTCCGGCTTTGAAGAATTCAAGCAGATTGTGCTTAATGAATTCAGCCCTGATGATGTTTCGGAGATTACCGGCGTATCTGCTTCCACAATAGAATCTTTGGCTAAGAGCTTTGCAGGCGCATCAAAACCTCTGGCGGTTTGCGGCCGAGGTCAGGGGGAAACACCAGGCAGCCTGAATGAATTTATGGCAGTGCATGCCTTAAATGCGCTTGTCGGCAATATCAATAAAAAGGGAGGCGTCTGCGCTGTCCCGTATCCTGATTATATAAAATGGCCTGAAGTAGAAATGGATCGCACTGCGGCAAATGGTATGCATAAGGGGCGTATTGACGGCGCAGGGAGCAAAAAATATCCGGATACAAGATATTTGTTAGACAGGTTGCCCGATGCTATTAATTCCGGGGAGAAATATCCTATAGAGGCTCTTTTTGTTGCAGGCGCCAACCCTGTTTATACAATACCTGATACCAAGGCGGTGAAAGAGGCATTTAACAGAGTGCCGTTTGTTGTAAGTTTTTCTTCATATATGGATGAAACTGCTGAAAATGCCGATCTTATCCTTCCAAACCATGTTTTCCTTGAACGCTATGAGGATGTGCCGACACCGGTTGGACTGCAGAAGCCGATTATAGGCCTTTCAAAGCCGGTAGTAAAGCCACAGTTTAATACAAAACATCTGGGCGACGTGATACTTCTCATGGCAAAATCGTTTGGCGGCAGGATAGCGGAAGCTTTTCCCTGGGACAGTTATGAAGCTTGCCTAAAGAAAACACTGGGAAACAAGTGGGATGGATTAGTTAATAATGGATTCTGGGCTGATTCTAATTTCAGGCCCGCGGCCTGGGAAGGCGCATTTAATACACCTTCCGGAAAATTTGAGTTTGTTAACAAGGGCAGAGCAGAATCAATAAAGATTGAAGGAGATGAACAAGCTTATCCTCTTATACTTATGCCGTACGATTCCATGAGGCTTGCAAGCGGTTTTATCGGAGCTCCGCCCTTTGCCATAAAAACCGTAGAGGATACAGCCCTTAAGGGCAAAGACATTGTTGTTGAAATTAATCCAAAAACAACAAGAGGATTTGTTGAAGGCGGATATGCGATTTTAAGTACTCCAAAAGGTCAGGCAAAGGTTAGGGTTCATTATTTTGATGGAATTATGCCGGGTATTGTAGCTATACCAAGAGGACTGGGCCACACAGCCTATGATGAGTATCTGGCTGATAAGGGCATTAATTTTAACGAACTTATCGGTCCGGTCGAAGATCCTGTTTCCGGTCTGAATGCAGCCTGGGGAATAAGGGCCAAGCTGATAAGAGCTTAAAGCAAAGGATGGGGTTTTGATGGAAGAACACACAAAAGCCAAAAAGTATGGGATGGTCATAGATCTTGATAAATGTACCGGATGTGGAGCCTGTATGGCGGCCTGTATGGCTGAAAATAACGTTCCGTTTAAAAAGGATGAATCAAACAAGCTCGACAGCATTACATGGATGCGTGTTTACAAGTTGACAAACGGCAAAAAATTTCCTGAAGCTGAAATATGCTATATCCCCAGGCCCTGTATGCATTGCGAGGGGGATCATGGCCATGCGCCATGCGTATCTGTTTGCCCGGCAGTTGCTACCGATTATAGCCATGAAACAGGGATTGTCAGCCAGATTTATACGCGCTGTTTTGGATGCAGGTACTGTATGGCTGCCTGTCCGTATCATGCACGCTATTTTAACTGGTGGGATCCTGTCTGGCCCGATGGTATGGAAAAATACTTAAGCCCGAATGTTTCTCCACGCATGAGAGGCGTGGTGGAAAAATGCAGTTTTTGCTTCCACAGATATCAATTGGCAATGAACAAGGCGTATGTTGAAGGCCATCGTGAGCTAAAGGAGGATGAATATCAAACTTCATGTACGCAGGCGTGTCCTGCCGGCGCTATTATATTCGGCGATTTGAACAATCCTGGTCATGCTGTCTGTCAAATTGCAAAGCCCGACCATAAACATGGGGGCCGGCCGATGAATCCCAACGCATTCCGGCTTCTTGAGAGACTTGGCACGAATCCCAAAGTTTATTATCTTTCAAGCCGCAGGTGGGTGAGGCGAGCTGGAGATAACTATATTAAAGACGAGGGTAAACAAGGAAACCATTAAAAAATTATAACCGCATATATTTTAGGAGCACATAACTTATGGATTCTGCATTAATACCCGAGGGGGTTAAACGCTGTTCATTTGGGAAATTTATTTTTTGGCTGGTTATTTTCGGCGCCGTGCTTTTGTGGGGCGTTGTTGCCATGCTTCTTTGCTGGTTTAAGGGGCTTAACCAGACAAACATGAATGATGCCTACGGGTTTGCCCTATGGATCTGGGCTGATCTCGCGGTTATTGCCATTGGCGGAGGAGCTTTCTTTACCGGTTTATTAAGATATATTTTTGGAAAGGATGAACTGAAAAATATCATAAACTATGCTGTTTTAATAGGGTTTATCTGTTACAGTTCCGCGCTTCTTATTCTTGCGATAGATATTGGGCAACCTCTGAGAGGGTGGTTTATTTTCTGGCATGCAAATGTTCACTCAATGCTGACCGAAGTGGCTTTCTGTCTTTCATGCTATTTTGCGGTTCTTACAATAGAATATATTCCCCTTATTCTTGAGAACCGGCAGATTGACAGGGTACCGTTTTTTCATAACCTGAGCCATAATATGCACGGAATAATGGCAATATTTGCGGCAACAGGCGCTTTTCTTTCCTTTTTCCATCAGGGATCTCTTGGCGGAGTTGCGGGCGTGCTTTTTGGACGCCCCTTTGCCTACAGGGAAGGTGTTTTCATCTGGCCATGGACATTCTTTCTCTTTACATGGTCGGCTGCGGCGTGCGGCCCGTGCTTTACTATACTTATTACATGGATTACCGAAAAAATTGCAAGAAAGAAGCTTGTTAAGCAAAATGTTATCATGCTGCTGGCCAAGATCGCCGGCTGGATGCTTGCAACATACACTATTGCAAAGATAGTAGACACCTGGTACTGGGCTACAGTTACAGCCCCTGCCGCGGGATTTAACTTCATGGATTTTTATTCCAACAATCCTTTATACGGAATATGGATACTTGTGCTTGAAATTGTGATATGCGGAATTATTCCATCTATAATACTTATTACCAAAACAGGGCGCAGGTATTCATTTTTGCTTATTAGCGCTGTGTTCCTTGGCGCGCTTAATGCGTGCGTGAATCGCTGGGTAATGGTGCTCCAGGTAATGGCTGTGCCTGTGCTTACCTTTGAAAGCTGGTTTATGTACTTTCCAAGCTGGCAGGAGATTGCTACAACCATCCTTCCGGTAGCATACGGCATTATTCTGATAATGATTTCATACCGTTATTTGCCGATATTCCCGCAGGAACAGGAGATTGAGGAGGAGAAACATGCTTCCATTTTCGTTTGAATGGGTGTGGGATTTGGATCATATGGTATTTATGGGAGGCCTGTGGTATGCCCTTACTATTTTAGGCCTTGGCATGACCTATTGCATTATTAAGGCCATTGTTGATACAGTAAAGGGCAAAGGTAGTCATTAAAAATTGTTAATTTTGAATGTTGAATTAAAATTGAACTCTTTTCTTCATTCACAATTAAAAATTAAAAACTCAAAATTATAAAAGCGCTTATCTCATTATTGAATGCTGGTAGGCGCATTTTTATCTGCGCAAAAACAAGCGCATTTTGTAAATGT
>JABMRH010000056.1 GCA_013202725.1 Desulfobacteraceae bacterium | reverse complement strand
CATCTGAACGATCTTGTCGCTCAAAAAAGCCGGGAACGTCTTAAGGGATAATGAAATATAACTGTTTAGTTCGTCATTGCGAGCGAAGCGAAGCAATCTTATAACACATTGATAAGCCACGAGATTGCCGCGGCGCTTTGCTCCTCGCAATGACAGGAAAACCGCAACTCCGGCACTTTTCGTTCATGCGACACCTAACACCTAACACCTGACACCTAACACCTGATGAATTTGACTTTTCACGAATTCATCAATTTTCTTATCAGATCATTTGGAAAGCATTTGGTTGCGATCTTGATGGTTACATGGCTTCCCGGCTGAGCATGTGATAAGGGCAGGCTGTTTTCATCAAAGATATCATCTATTTTATCCCGCCTGGCCGGACCTGTTCTGTTTAAAATTTCGATATTATCACCTTTGTAAAATTTATTCCGCACCTCAACATTCACGCCGTTGCTGCCATTGCTTTCACATACTTTGCCGATAAACAGGCGTCCGTTTGACGGGTTGAGCTTTTTATAATTTGGAGATACCTGTTCCGGATCGCCAAAATAAAAACCTGTGCAATAACCCCGGTTGTTAATGCCGGCAAGCTCTTTTATCCACCCGTCCTTCACTTTGTAACTCATTGGATCTGCATAATATGAATCGATCGCCTCCCTGTACACCTTCACGGCCGAGGCAATGTAATTGATTCCTTTCATCCGCCCTTCTATTTTCAAGGAGTCTATTCCTGATTCGATCATTTCAGGAATATGTTCTATCATACACAAATCTCTTGAATTGAAGATATAGGAGCCGCGGTCATCCTCAAATACAGGCATATATTTGCCGGGTCTTAACTCTTCAACAACCGAATATTTCCATCTGCACGGGTGGGAACAGATGCCGCGGTTGCTGTCCCTGTTAGCCATGAAACTGCTGAGAAGACATCTTCCTGAATAGGAAATACACATGGCCCCGTGCACAAAAGCCTCAACCTCCACCTGGCCGCGCGCGGCAATCTCCTTTATCTCTTTTAAGGAGAGCTCTCTTGCGACATTTACCCTTTTTACGCCAAGATTTTGCCAGAACAAAACAGTTTTATAATTGGTTGTATTTGCCTGGGTGCTGAGATGCACCGGTATTTGAGGCATAATGCGCCGCGACTCAAGGAAGATCCCAGGATCTGAAATTATGATGGCATCAGGACGGATTTCGCCAGTTTTATGAAGATAATCGTTGATCGTCTGCTGTTCGTAATTTCTGGAGTATATGTTGCACGCCACATATATTTTAACATTTCTGCTGTGCGCAACCTTCACGGCTTTTTGAAGTTCATCAAAGGTAAAATTCTCAGACATGTTCCTGAGGCTGAAATCCTTGCCCGCAAGATAGACAGCATCAGCCCCATAATGCATTGCAATTTCAAACTTTTCAAAATTGCCTGCCGGAGCAAGAAGCTCGACCTTATTTTTTTTTGTTTTCTTTGTCATTGGTTAAATTTTTAAATCAATCACGAAAACACGAAGGTACGAAAACACGAAAAAGTTTAATATCACCGCAAAACGGTAAAGGAGCCAAATTCAATTTTTCAAGCAAAATGATTTATCTGTATTTCTTAACCAGCACTCCACAACTTGTACCAAGGACAGGCACAAAGGATATATAAGTTACTGAATTTATATGTAGTTTCAAGCAGTATCTTAATGTTTGTTATTGGTGCCGTTGTAGAAGCTTAAGGTATAATATTTCGCTTTAAAAATTTATTTTGGCCCTTACCTTTGCGTCCTCTGCGGCTCTGCGGTGAATAAAAAAATTGGCAGAATTCCTCTTCCGCCCGATTTCTTATACAATATTCGAATTGAAGATCCGATCAATGGCAACTTTCAGGCTCTCCTGCCATGGCTTGGTCTTAATTCCAAAACTCTTTTCTATCAGGGAGCAGTCAAGGGCGGAAAAAAAAGGTCTTTTGGCCGGAGTCGGATAGTCAACGGTTTTGATGGGTTCTATCTTTTCTACTTTCATAGCATCATGCCGGCCGGCAATATCAAATACAGCTTCCGCAAACTCATGCCAGGTTGTTATACCCTGTCCGCAATAATGGTAAGTTCCCCAATTAATTTTGGAATTAATTCCGGGAGCGCTTATTATTAGATCGGCAATTGTCAAAACAGCTTCCGCCAGATCCGCGGCGCTGGTTGGACAGCCGTATTGATCACTCACAACCCTTATGGCCATTTTTTCCCTGCCGAGCCTCAGCATGGTTTTCACAAAATTATTCCCATGCATACCATACAGCCATGAGGTGCGCAAAATAATATGTTTCTCTGTTCGAGAACGAACCATTTTTTCCCCTTGTTCCTTGCTTTTGCCATAAACACCAAGGGGAGAGATCTGATCCGTCTCAATATAAGGGCTTTTTTTCTGACCGTCAAAAACATAATCGGTAGATATATGGATAAACGGGAGATTTGCTTTTGCGCAAGCTCCGGCAAGATTGTCCGGCCCGTCCCTGTTTACCGCAAAGGCGAGAGCCGGTTCAGATTCCGCCTTGTCAACATTCGTGTAAGCGGCGGCGTTAATTAGAAGAACCGGCTTATAAGCGGACAGGGCCTTTTCCACCTGGATTATGCTTGTTATATCTATTTGAGGAAGATCAAGGCCGATTATCTCAAAACCAAAGAGTTCGCCCTGTCTTTGAAGCTCCCATCCAAGCTGCCCCTCTGATCCGGTTACTAAGATTTTAATATTTATCTCCTCTGGGGTGTTAGGTGTTAAGTGTTAGGTGTTAGGTGATCGAAAAGACGCGGAAGCTGTTTATCCTTTTCTGAAACAATCGGGTCCTTAACCGGCCAGTCAATGCCTATATCCGGGTCCGACCAGATGATTCCGCCTTCGTCATGCTGAAAGTAAAAATCTGAACATTTATATAAAAAATGGGCTGTTTCGCTGATAACACAAAAACCGTGCGCAAACCCTTCAGGTATAAACAGCTGACGTTTATTTTTTTCCGAAAGATAAACACCCGCCCATTTGCCGAATGTTGACGAACCAGGCCTGATATCAACAGCCACATCAAATATTTCACCTGTTATGACCTGTACAAGTTTTGCCTGAGGCCGCTTTATCTGAAAGTGCAGCCCCCTGAGTGTGCCTTTCACCGAATATGAAAGATTGTCCTGAACAAAGATACAATTTATACTTTTTTTGTATCTGTCCTGATTATATGTCTCCATGAAAAAACCGCGGTTATCTCTAAATACCTCCGGTTCAATGATTACGACATCTTCAAGAGCTGTTGTGATAATATTCATGTTTTAGTCACTCGTAACTTTTATTGTAATTTTAACCTGATACCTGATCCTCTAATCCTCTATGTTGAAAGATGAACGTCCAACATCGAACATTGAACATCGAACATCGAATAATGATGTCGCTCCGCTCCTCAAACCAGCAACCAGTAACGAGTAACCAGCAAAAACCTGACCTCCGACCTCCGACCTCTGACCTCTTT
>JABMRH010000055.1 GCA_013202725.1 Desulfobacteraceae bacterium | reverse complement strand
TCCTGTTTACTTAGCGCCTTTGCGCATTTGCGTGAGCAATCCCTCAATCCCTCAATTCCTCAATCTTATCCATATTTGCCTTTAGTTTCCGTTGCTTTTCAAGAAGGATTCTCTGTTTTTCTTTAACCTTTTCAACCACACCCCCGGGCGCTTTGTTAATGAAGTTTTCATTGCTTAATTTCCCGGATACAGCCGTCAGATCATTTGCCAGCTTGCCGATCTCCTTCTCAAGCCGCTTGATTTCTTTGGCAAAATCGACTATACCTTCAAGTAAAACATAAATAGTTGCTGTCTCGACGACCGCTGTGGCCGCCCTCTTCGGCTTTTCACCCGGCAGCTCGACTAAAAGGGTTTTTAACCCGGCAAGATTTATTATAATGTCTCTATGCTGATTAAGCGTTTCCTGTGTTTTTTGATCCCCTGATTGAACTAAAACATCAAGCAGTAATGACGGGGCAATATTCATCTCGCCTCTGATATTTCTGATTCCTGTTATTATTCCGATTATAAGTTCCATTTTTGATTCAGCATTATTATCACGACGATAATTATCGGCATCCGGTCTGTCTAAAGGAAATGAGGCTTTCATTATAGAACCATGCGTTCCCGGAAGTTTATGCCAGATCTCCTCAGTTACAAAGGGTATAAACGGATGAAGCAGTATAAGTGTATCCCGCAAAACAAACCAGAGCACACTTGTCGTTGCTTGACGTCTGTCCTCCCCTTGTTTCCCGTATAATAAGGGCTTTATCGCCTCCAGATACCAGTCACAGAACTCATGCCATACAAACCTGTAAAGGGCGCCTGCCGCATCATTAAACCTGTAAGTGTCAATAGCTTCGGCAACATTTACTGTAACACAATTAAGCCTGGATAAAATCCACCTGTCGGGAAGAGAAAGGTTGCAAGCTGACCTGCCGCGACGGGCGCGAGCACGGCGGGAGGCTGTTAGGCTGAAAGGTTTTGAGTTTTCTTCGGTTATATGCATAAAGGCGAACCGTGCGGCATTCCAGAGCTTATTTATAAAATGACGGTATCCTTCAACTCTGTCTTCGGACATCTTAATATCCCGTCCCTGTGCCGCAAAAGCCGCCAAAGTAAAGCGGAATGCATCGGTTCCATATTTATCGATCACACTTATGGGGTCGACAACATTCCCCTTTGACTTACTCATCTTTTTGCCCTCGACATCACGCACAAGGGCATGCACATACACATCTTTAAACGGCACCTCCTTCATGAAATGGATACCCATCATCATCATTCTGGCAATCCAGAAAAAAAGTATATCAAAGCCTGTAACAAGAACCGATGTCGGATAAAACTTTTTCAACAGAGGTGTTTTCTCCGGCCATCCCATTGTGGAAAACGGCCACAGGGCGGAACTAAACCAGGTGTCCAGCACATCTGTTTCCTGAACAAGCTTTGTTCCTTTGCAGGCCGGACAGGATTCAGGGGTATCCATAGCGACAATAAGTTCCCTGCAATCTTCGCATGTCCATGCGGGAATCTGATGCCCCCACCATATCTGCCTTGATATACACCAGTCCCTGATGTTATTCATCCACTCGAAATAGGTTTTTGTCCATATTTCAGGGATGATTTTTGTATCCCCCTTTTTAACCGCTTCTATTGCTTTTTCCGCAAGCGGCCCGGTCTTTACAAACCACTGTAACGACAGATTAGGCTCAACAACGGTCTTGCATCTGTAACAATGACCCACACTGTGGTTATATGGCTCAATTTTTTTCAACAGCCCTGTCTTTTTAAGCTCTTTTATTACAACATCTCTGCATTTGAACCTGTCAAGCCCTTCAAATTTGCCGGCTTCAGACGTCATTAACCCGTCATCCCCAATAACTTTGACAATCGGAAGGTTATGGCGTTTCCCTATTTCAAAGTCGTTTGCATCATGAGCCGGAGTAACTTTGAGACCGCCGGTGCCGAATGTCATATCAACATATCCGTCCCTGATTATCGGTATGGGCTTGTTCACAAGCGGAAGAATCACCCTGTCAGACTCAATACCCTGATACCGCTCATCATCAGGATTAACTGCCAGCGCTGTATCGCCTAACATGGTTTCCGGCCGGGTGGTAGCAATAACTATTCCGCCGGCTCCCTGTTTAAAAGGATAGAGGATATAATAAAGGTGGCCGTTGTGATCATCATGTTCCACTTCAAGTTCGGCAAGCGCCGTATGACAACGCGGGCACCAGTTGGTAATATAATTTCCTCTGTAGATAAGGCCTTCATTGTAAAGCCGCACAAAAACCTTGCGCACCGCCAGCGACAATCCTTCATCCATTGTAAAGCGTTCACGCTTCCAGTCACATGAAGCGCCAAGACGCTTAAGCTGATTTATAATTGCGCTGCCATATTCGCTGCGCCATTCCCATACCGCCTCAACGAATTTCTCTCTGCCAAGTTTGTGGCGATCAAGCCCTTCGCTTGCAAGCTTTTTTTCAACAACATTCTGGGTCGCAATTCCTGCATGGTCGGTCCCAGGCATCCATAGAACATTATCACCACGCATTCTCCTGAAACGGCAAAGAATATCCTGCAGCGTAATATTCAGAGCATGCCCCATGTGAAGAACCCCTGTAACATTAGGCGGAGGAATTACAATCGAATAACTTTTTTGTCCGTCTTCCTCGCCGGCAGCAAAGAGTTGCTCTTTTTCCCAAAAATCGTACCAGCGTTTTTCTACATCATGTGGCTTATACCCCTTGTCAAGCAAATTAGAACTCATATACCGGTGTTTCCCTTAATTAAATTAATTCTTGCAGTTTTCCCTTTATACTTTTTATTTCCCTTGAAACCGCCTCTTCAATCATTTTGGAAAGCATCTTTTCAATCTTTTCAGAAAACATTTTTTTAACAACTCGCTCTAAAGTCTCCTCAAGATGCTTGGGAGACAATGGAACCTTTTTATTTATATCCTCTGAAACATCAATCTCCGGCTCTAAATCCATGCCCAGCGAACCCGCAAAGATATCAGCCATATCCTGCTTGCCGCTTATTTCCTCCTCAAGCGTATCATCAATGCCAATATTGATTGCAAAATCGTCATCTATTTGTTCACTAAACTGTTCCTCAATTTCCTTTTTATCTTCAACCTCGGTGAATTCAATTATATCTTCTTCAAGTTGCACAGCGTTATCTCCTGCTCCCTCCTCTGGAGCCTCTATGACTTCATCCGTAAGCTCTATAATCTCTTCCTCTTCCAGCGGCTGTTCCTTCTCAAGACCATAATCGGAATTATTTTCATCATTCATATTACCCCCTGCAATAAAAAATTGTCATATATCATTGCGAAATATTTAACAAATCTTCATTTTTTGAATTATCATACAGCTTATAACATGTCAAGGTCAAGTCATTCACTCCCATAATATAATATGCAAATTTTCAGATTCTCACGCAGGCGCCGAGCTTGCAAAAAAAATAAAACTTCATGTCAAGATATTTGCTTTTCTTTAAAAAACCATTTACACAAGATTGGTCGAGTGGTCGAGTATAAGTTGTAGAAATTCCGAGATGTAAAATTATGAGACGCTTTTTTATCAAACAACCAGAAACAGCCGGTCCTATATCTGTTATCACAGGCACGGATGCAATACACATTAAAAAAGTGCTGCGATTAAAACAGGGAGATATAATAACTCTTTTTGACGGCACAGGCAATGAATACGAAGCCAGGATCATATCTTTATCTGCAGGCAGCGTTAATGTATCTATAATTAGAAGTTTCCCCTCAACAACCGAATCGCCGGTTCAAATTATTGTAGCCCAGGCTTTTTTAAAACAAAAGAAAATGGACAACCTTGTCAGACAGCTTACTGAACTTGGAATAACTAAATGGATACCCTTTATTTCGAAGCGTTCTGTCCCAAGACCTGACAATAAACGACTCGCTGATCGCACAAACCGATGGAAAGAAATTTCAAAGGAAGCCCTCAAGCAGTGCAATCGTGGTCGTATAATGGAAATTGGGCATACAGTATCATTTGAAGATATATTCAATATCAGCATACAGAGCAGACTGAAAATCGCTTTCTGGGAGAATGAGTCAAAACCAATTAATTTAGCATTGCCACAATCTGACAGGCATTTTAATAATATATTTATCATGATCGGACCGGAAGGCGGGTTTACATCACAAGAAATTGAAAAAGCAAAAGCCTGTGGATTTATTACCGCCACCCTTGGCCCCCGTATTTTAAGAGCCGAAACAGCTGCAATTGCTGCATCTGTTTTAATACAGTATCTTTTTGGAGATATCGGAATAAAAAATTCTTGACAAAAATCTTAGCTTCTCATTAGTATTAGTTTTTTAAAAAAGTGAGACCTTTGAAAAACACCAGTATTGTCATTGCGAGCAAAGCGAAGCAATCTCACAAGACGTTGATAAGCCACAAGATTGCTTCGTCGCTTCACTCCTCGCAATGACTAAAACAGCAATTATG
>JABMRH010000005.1 GCA_013202725.1 Desulfobacteraceae bacterium | reverse complement strand
TTGTTTGAACCGCAATAGCTAGCGAATCTAAAAACAGCTAACTTCCTAACGGTCGAAGATTCCCTGTAGCTTGCTACAGGGAATCTTCAAATAATGGTCTAAACTACTGTTACATTTACTGCAGCAGGACCTTTTTGACCCTGTTCTATGTCAAAGGTAACACGATCGCCATCATGAAGAGTCTTGAAGCCTTCGCTATTTATTCCTGAATGATGGACAAATACATCCGGCCCGTCTTCTTGTTCGATGAACCCGTAGCCTTTTTTATCGCTAAACCATTTTACAATTCCATTAGTCATAGTGACACCCTCCTTTCAAAAATTTTTCATGGTTCCAAACTTCAGGTCGCCACTTTTGACAAATGGATATTTCCTTTGACAAATGGATATTTCCTTCGGAACGAAACCTGCATGTCTATAAATGCGAATATTTATTGACGCATATAATAATATGCTATTTTTATCTAAAGTCAAGTTGTTAATGAAATTATTGATGCAAAAAATAGAATTCTAAGCTTTAAGAACTAACTCAGGTTTCGCATCCTTTTTATTTATTAAAACCTTTAAACAGTAATGGCTAAAATTGATGAACTCGAAAAAAGTCGAAGAACTTGTCATTGCGAGCGAAGCGAAGCAATCTCGTATAAGATAAGTGCTTATATTTATTAGATTGCTTCGTCGTTGCACTCCTCGCAATGACTTAGTGTATGACTTTTTACGACACTATCAAAATTGCGTTTGGCTTCTTTAGCGTCTTGGCTTTGATAGAAATTAAGGGTACGAAATTTGAGAAAAAGCAAATCTTTGAAGGAAACTGATCGGTTTTTTCTATGAAAAACCATCCTGTCATCGGAAAATCCAGTTTGACAAATCGGAATATTCACTTTATTGTCCGATCAGTTTATCTGCCATTTTGACAGAAGGCTAATGAATTTGAGTTTTTTACGAGACTATCTCGCTTTAGGATGGGAAAAATTGGATTCGTCATTTTTTGTTACAAATCAAAAAAATAAATTCTTCTTTCCTTTTGTCCATTTCACCTGAATATCTCCTAACTCCTAACACCCAGGTCCTGGGATCGTCTTAGGATATTACGGCTTATCCTTATATTCCACATAAACAAACTGTACAAGACTTTATGGTTTCCCTATTCTTGCGCCATGTCTTCTTGGGAAGATGGGCACAGGGAGCCTCTCGGATAGAGATGTCGATATACTATTGTTAACCAAAAGGTCTAATAAAAGGAGGTAGGGTTTATGAATGTAACACGAAGGAAGTTTATCAAGATTACTGGCGCTTCGGCTGCCGGTCTTGCGGTAAGCGGCCTTGGGTTTGACCTTTCACCTGTCAAAGCCCATGCGCAGATGCTCAAGACAAAGTATGCCAAAGAGACCACCACAATCTGCTGCTATTGCGCGGTAGGATGCGGTGCTATTGTGCATACCAGCAAGAAAGGCGATGGGCGTGTCATCAATATCGAAGGTGATCCGGATCATGTAATCAACAGAGGCGCACTTTGTTCAAAAGGCGCTTCCCTGTCACAACTGACAGAGAATGAAAACCGCCTTGTTGAACCTATGTACAGAGCGCCATATGCTAAAGAATGGAAAAATGTTTCATGGGACTGGGCGCTGACGGAAATTGCAAAGAGGGTCAAGAAAAGCCGGGATGCAAGCTTTACCCACACGAATGTCAAAGGCCAGGTGGTAAACCGGACCAACGGGATTGCCAGTGTGGGCAGCGCTGCTATAGACAATGAGGAGTGCTGGTTGATACAAAAAATGATGCGCTCCCTTGGTCTGGCCTATATCGAACATCAGGCCAGAATCTGCCATAGCTCCACCGTGGCTGCACTGGCAGAGACATTTGGCCGGGGCGCCATGACCAACCATTTTATCGATATTGGAAACAGCGACTGTATCATTATAATGGGCGGCAATGCCGCAGAATGTCATCCAATTGCATTTAAATGGGTCACAAAGGCCATGAAAAATGGCGCCACGCTGATCAGTGTTGATCCAAGGTTTACCAGGTCCTCTTCCAGGGCCGACATCTATGCACCTATACGGGCTGGCGCCGACATTGCCTTTCTTGGCGGGATGATTAAATATATTTTGGACAACGACCTATATTTTAAGGAGTATGTTGCAGAATATACCAATGCCCCGTTTGTTATCGGCAAGAAATACAAATTCAAAGACGGCCTTTTTTCGGGATATGATTCCAAGAAAAGAAAGTATGACAAATCCGAATGGGCATTTGAAAAAGACAAAAACGGTGTCCCCAAAAAGGATAGAACACTTAAGGACAACCGCTGCGTGTTTCAGCTTCTGAAAAAACACTATTCAAGGTACAATCTGGATAAGGTCTCTCAGATCACGGGCACGCCCAAAGAAGACCTCATGAAGGTCTACAAGGCATACACTGCCACAGGGAAAAGGGGCAAAGCCGGAACCATTCTTTACGCCATGGGATGGACACAGCATACAGTCGGCGTACAGTACATCAGGACTATGGCAATGATCCAGCTTCTGCTCGGAAACATGGGCGTGGCAGGCGGCGGTGTCAATGCCCTGAGGGGTGAATCGAATGTCCAGGGCTCCACAGATCACTGCATCCTCTTTCACATCCTGCCCGGATACCTCAAAACGCCAAGGGCATCCCTTTCAACCCTAACTGCTTATAACAAGAAGTATACACCTGTTACCCATGACCCCATGAGCGCCAACTGGTGGGGGAACTATCCCAAGTATTCGGTAAGTCTGCTGAAGTCCTTTTTTGGAGAAAGCGCCAGCAAAGAAAACGGCTTTGGTTATTCATGGCTCCCCAAACTTGAGGACGGAAAATACTACTCCTGGCTTGATCTGTTTGATGCCATGTACAATGGTGAATTTACAGGCTCTTTTGTCTGGGGCATGAACCCTTGCTGCAGCAGCGCCAATGCAAACAAGGTCAGAGAGGGTCTCAAGAATCTTGATTGGATGGTTGATGTCAATATCTTTGATAATGAGACCGGCTCTTTCTGGAAGGGGCCAGGGATGAATCCTTCCACCATCAAGACCGAGGTCTTTATGCTTCCTGCCTGCGTATCTGTTGAAAAGGAAGGAAGCATCACCAACAGCGGCAGGTGGATGCAGTGGCGCTACGAAGCTGCCAAACCGCTCGGAAACAGCCTCTCTGACGGGGATATTTTGTGTAAGCTTTTTCTCAAGGTAAGAGAGCTTTATGAAAAAGAGCCGGGCGTATTCCCCGAACCGATCGTAAACCTCAAGTGGGATTATCTTACAAATGGAATGTATGATCCCCACAAGGTGGCCAGGGAAGTCAATGGTTACTTTTTGAAGGACACCATGGTAAAGGGCAAATCTTTCAAGAAAGGAACACTGGTTCCGAGTTTTGCTTATTTACAGGCCGATGGTTCCACCTCATCTGGAAACTGGCTGTATTGCAACAGCTACACTGAAAAAGGTAATATGGCCGCAAGAAGAGGCAAATCAGACCCGTCAGGCATCGGCCTTTACGCTGAATGGTCATGGTGTTGGCCGGTCAACCGGAGAATCCTTTACAACCGGGCATCTGTGGATAAAAAGGGCATTCCCTGGGACAAGGAGCATCCGGTCATTAGGTGGGATGGTTCAAAATGGGTCGGCGATGTGCCGGACGGGGGGTGGCCGCCACTTTCGTATGGCGCCAAATCGAGATATCCCTTTATCATGAAGCCTGAAGGACACGGCCATGTCTTTGGGCCGGGCCGGAACGACGGGCCATTTCCTGAGCATTACGAGCCATTGGAATCTCCGCTCAAGGAAAACCTCATGTCTGGTCAGCGGATCAATCCTGCAATACATGTGTTTGACGGGCCCATGGACAAATGGGCAAATGCAAGCGCTGAATATCCGATTGTGGCTACCACTTTCAGGCTCACTGAACACTGGCAGACCGGTGTTATGACCCGTTGGCAACCGTGGCTGATAGAGCTTCAGCCTCAGGTATTCGTCGAGATAAGTGAGGAGCTGGCAAAATTGAAGGGGATTAAGAATGGGGAAAAGGTCATAGTAACTTCAGCAAGGGGAAAACTTGAAGTTGTGGCTGTTGTGACCAAGCGGTTCAGGCCCTTTAAGATTGCCGGCAAAACCGTCCATCACGTGGGGCTGCCGTGGTGCTTTGGGTGGTGCCGGCCGGCAGACGGTGGTGACAGCGCGAATCTGTTGTCGCCCAATGTCGGTGACGCCAACACTAGGATACCTGAAACAAAGGCCTTTATGGTCAATGTAACCAAAAAATAAAGGAGGTGATCTGAATGAGTAAGTCATTTTTCGTAGATACAACTATTTGCACGGCCTGCAGAGGATGTCAGGTAGCCTGTAAGCAGTGGCATGACCTTCCTGCAGAAAAAACTACAAACCGTGGAACTTACGAGAACCCCGCAGATCTATCCTTTATAACTTATAAAGTGGTTAGAATGCGTGAGCAGGTTATTGGTGGAAAGCTAAACTGGCTCTTCTTTCCTGAACAGTGCAGGCACTGTATTGAAGCGCCATGCCTTGAGACTGCAGGAGACCCCGGCGCCATATACCGGGATAATAAAACAGGAGCGATTATTTTTACGGCAAATACCAAGCGTTTGAACGCCGCGGAAATTACTGAGGCATGTCCTTATAATATTCCTCGCAAAGCATCTGACGGCACACTTGCCAAGTGCGACATGTGTCTTGACCGGGTTGAAAACGGACTGGTGCCGGCCTGTGTTAAGACCTGTCCGACAGGCGCCATGCAATTCGGCGACCGGGATGAGATCCTTGCTCTTGCCAAAAAGCGTCTTGGAGAGGTTAAAAAGGCAAATTCAAAGGCCATGCTGATAGATGAAGATACTGTAAATGTCATTTATCTTGTGGCTTATGAGCCGAAACTGTATTGTAAGAATGCTATGGCCTTAAATGCCGATTTCAGCATTACAAGGCAGATGGCATTAAAGCGGATGATTCGCCCGTTGACAAACCTGACTTCACGTCTGCTTTAATAGAGGCCGGGTGTAATTTTTTGAAAAAAATGGGAAAAGATTTTTTCTTTTCCCATTTTCTTTTGTATCGGAAAATCCAGTTTGACAAATTGGTTTATCCACTCTATTGTATTAATGATTATCTACTTATCCCCATAAGGAGCTTATCCATGTATCAATTTTTCGGTTTTACCTGAGTTGGGTTAAAAAATTCTACCCGGGTTTGGTAGGCACAGGGTTTGGCCGAAAAATCACGTCTATTCTTTTTCTGCTTACAGTCTTTCACTTTCACAAATCGATCAGATTCTGTCACGTGCCTTTAAAATAGTTTGCAGGGGCAATGGTGCTGGGCGCCCCGCGGTCTTCAAAACCGTTGGCCCCGTCTGAAAAACGGGGAGGAGGTTCGATTCCCCTTGCCCCTTCCAGCGTTTAAACGAAAATCAAAACTAAGACCTGATGGAAAAACATATTACTATAGGTGTGGCCGGTCATGTGGACCATGGCAAGACCGCCCTTGTCCACTGTTTGACCGGCATTGATACGGATCGGCTTCAGGAGGAAAAGCGACGGGGATTTTCCATAGAATTTGGTATTGCTCCTCTGAATTTCCTTTCCGGGACACAGGTCGCCCTGGTGGACGTTCCCGGACAGACCGGTTTTCTCAAAAATACCATCCGGGGCCTGAGTTGCGTGGACATGGCTATTTTGGTTGTGGCTGCAGATGACGGGATCATGCCAGGGACTCTGGAACATTTGAATATACTCAACTTCCTCAAGCTCAAAAGCGGTCTTATTGTATTGAGCAAGGCAGACCTGGTGGATGATGAAACACTGGAGTTGGGTAAACTTGAAATCATGGACCGGGTAAAAGGGACCTTTCTGGAGAGAAAGCCGATCATTCCCTGTTCAACGATTGACCGGAGGGGCATAAATGAGATTCGGCTGAACATTGAGAAACAGGTGAAAAATATAGCCGGCAAAAACCAACACGCTCCTTTTCGCCTCTGGATTGATCAGATAAGAAGCTTTACAGGGTTCGGGACAGTTGTAAGCGGAACGATTCTTTCGGGAAAGATCAGGCAGAATAATATCCTTCATCTTCTCCCATCTAAAAAGGAGCCCAGGGTGCGGTTCCTGGAGGTACACCACCAGAAAGTCCAACAGGCAGTTGGGGGGCAGCGGGTGGGTATTAACCTTCACAATATTTCCTTAAAGGACATAAAGCGGGGAATGGCGCTGGCGGAGCCAGGAGCGGTGATCTCAAGTCTCCTTTTCAATGTGGAGCTTCAGGCATTGCATAGTGTACTCAAGCCGATCAAAAACTACCAGAGGATAAGGCTATATCTGGGAACATCTGTCACAAACGCCCTCGTGGTGATTATGGAAAAGGAACAACTCGAACCTGGTGAAAGGGGGCTGGTCCAGTTCCGATTGATAAAGCCTGTGCCGGCTCTGCCGGGAGATCCTTTTGTGATCTGCCCTCTAAACCTCCGTGCCGTAATAGGTGGAGGGATCGTCCTGGAGATCCCTTTGGAAAAATATCGGGCGGCCAGGGCCGCGACCTCGATCCATTATCTTAAGGCCATTCAGAATGGCAACCTGAAATTGGTCATTGACCATTTTTTTGATGGGCATATCAGTCGTCTGGTTACGGCTGCAGATATCGCACGGGAGACCGGTTTCCAAATTAAAGAGGTTGAGGCAGAGGTTAGATTAAGGCTTAAAAGCGGTGAGATTCTCTATTTTGAAGGCAGTGGTCTTTTCGGGAAAAATCGTTATGAGGCCCTGAAGGAAAGATCGCTAAAGATCGTTGAAAATGTCCTGTCAAAGAATCCATTTCAACTGACAGTCATACCGGATGAGATAAAAACCAGGTTATCGCCCTCAATTGATGAAGCCCTATTTCAAAGGATGCTTGCCGAACTATGCCGGGAAGGGAAGCTCATAAAGACCGATGGAGGCTTTCAAATCCGGAATCTTTCGGTCAAACTTTCAAAGGAAC
Source organism: Desulfobacteraceae bacterium (assembly GCA_013202725.1). Lineage (GTDB taxonomy): Bacteria > Desulfobacterota > Desulfobacteria > Desulfobacterales > ETH-SRB1 > Desulfaltia. Next base: position 431 of record JABMRH010000005.1, on the reverse strand, counting down.
AGGAGAGGCTGATTACCCTGTTGCTCGAATATGCGCAGTCTCTGGGCATTATCCCGTTCAGAGCGGATATGTTCTGGAAATTTCATAAAAAAAGGTTCAACAAAAATGAAATACAGAGATTGCTCGATTATCTGCATAACCAAAAAAGATTGATCCGCTTTAGTAATGGTCGGTTTTTGACTCCCCAGGCCATGGAACAGATCAAGGATGGGGTGAGGAAAGTCATCATGCAGAAAGGAAGGCTCACCCTTGCGGACAGCAAAGAGATCCTGGGATATGGAAGGACAGTAGGAATCCCTGTCCTTGAATATCTGGACGCTATCGGATTTACACGCAGACAGGAAAACGAGCGGATACTGAAAAGAGAAGATGGATAAGAACAGGTATTTAACCCTACAACGACACTTGTCATTTCGACCAAAGGGAGAAAT
>JABMRH010000004.1 GCA_013202725.1 Desulfobacteraceae bacterium | reverse complement strand
GGCAACAACAAGATTAATCCGCACAGGATCTGAGGCAGCGGAGCTTGAAGCATTATTTCAAATTACGCCTGGAAGCAGGCTCGCCCAAATCATGAAAGAGAAAGGTTTTGATGAATCTGAAGAACTTGTAATCAGAAGAATTATTTCCCGCAAAGCCAGGCACGGAATATATATAAACGGCTGTCTTTCCACCATACAGATGCTGAATTCAATAACAGAAAACTTGGCCAGCATATCAGGTCAACATGCTCATCAAGGGCTTTTAAAAGAGGATCAGCATCTTTTAATACTCGACCAGTTCGGCGGTTTGATGCCTCAGCGGGCCGAGGTTTACAGGTATTATCATGAAATAGTACCAATGATAAAGATGCTGCAGGAACTGAAGGCTGCCGGAGATCAGCAGGATCAACATATCAAGCTTCTTGAATTCCAGAAAAAAGAGATAATCGATGCCTCTATCAGCCCTGGTGAAGATAAGGCTCTGGAGCAGAAAAGAATCCGGCTTAAAAACTGGGAAGCCCTTTATCATGCGGTTCACAGCAGCATTGAAGATCTTTACAGCGCTCAGGGAGCGATAGTAGAACGTATTTCAGAGGTAAAAAAGAGGCTTGAAAAGGCGAGCCTGATCGATCCCGCGCTTACTGAGCAGGCAAAAGGGCTAACTAAATCAATATTCAACATGGAGGATATTGCTGAAGAACTTAGAGAGTATCAAAAAAACGTAGAGATGGATGAAGGGCTTCTTGAGGAGGTTGAAGAGCGTCTTGACACCCTTCATAAGCTAAAGAGGAAATACGGAGGATCACTCGAGGCAATTTTTGCGTATCTTGAGGCAACAAATCAAGAACTTTCAAAAATAGCAAATCTATCTGAAAAGATAGCAGAGACAGAAGCAAAGCTGGATACTTTGCACGCCAAATTAGTACGCTCTGCGGAGAATCTTTCAAAAAAAAGAAAACAGTCAGCCGATATCCTGGCTAAAAAGGTGGAAAAGGAGCTATCCACGCTTGAGATGTCTCAAACAAAATTTAAAATATCACTTCAATCAATACCCCCAATTAATGGCCCAACAGAGGAAAGTATTAATTCATATCTTACCTGTGATAATAAAGCTATAAGTGAAACCGGAATCGACAGGGCTACCTTCATGATAGCGCCGAATGTCGGCGAGGTTTTAAAGCCGCTTTCAAGCATTGTATCCGGAGGCGAACTTTCAAGGGTGGTGCTTGCCTTAAAAGCCATTCTGGCCAAAACGGAATCGGTTGAAACAGTTGTTTTTGACGAGGTTGATGCCGGGATCGGGGGAAGCGTAGCCGAGGTTGTTGGAAAAAAATTGTCTTCCCTTGCACGTTATCATCAGGTAATATGTATAACCCATTTGCCCCAGATTGCAAAATTCGGGGACTATCATTTCAGGATTTCAAAACATGTATCTCGCGGAAGAACTATAACCGGCATAAGGCCGCTTGATAACAAAGAGCGGGTCAAAGAAATAGCCAGAATGTTAGGCGGAGTAGAAATTACCCAGGCTACCCTTGACCATGCGCATGAAATGCTTGATAGAGCCGGCTCCCGGCCTTCAGACAAACGAAGCAACAAATGAATCTATTTATTAGCATCCCCCCTTTTTTGACATTGTGCTGCTTTCTCGGGCTTGCTGTTTTGACCGTTATACGGGGACGCAGGACAAAAACAAATGTCCTCTTTTTTATTACTTGCATACTCGGTTCTTTTCTCTACATAGACATATTATTTGTATTTAACGTGAAATCTGCAGATACGGCGCTGACAATCAGCCGTATAGATCATTTTTTTATAATTTATCTTTTCCCGATATATATCCACTTTTTCCATTCATATCTTAACATTTCAGGCAAAAAATGGCTTATCAGGTTTGCATATGCTTTTGCCTTTATCCTTATGTGGTTTATTCCCACGCCGCTTTACATCGAATCAATGCAAAAACATTCATTTGGTTTTTTTGCAAAAGCCGGAGTCCTTTATCCTCTTTTCGGGATCGGAAGTCTGTGTATGACTATAATTATTTTTACACTTATCTTTCAGGCAATTCGCAATGAAAAAAGCAGCATCCAAAAAAACAGGCTGAAATATGTTTTTGCAGGATTTGGGGTCATGGGGGTTATGAACGGGCTGAACGTTCTTCCGATTCTGGGATATTCAATATATCCTCCGGGCAGTTTTAGCTTTATTCCTCTTGTTGTTTTTGCAATAGGCCTTTTTAAGCATGATCTGCTCGATATGGGAATACTTATCAAAAAGAGCCTGGTTTACTCGCTGATAACAGCGCTGCTTACCTGCATGTATGCCCTTATTATTCTTTTCGCAAACAGGCTTTTTGCAGATTTTGATTTTTCCGATTCAATATTTTTCCATCTGCTCTTTTTTCTTCTGATTGCTTTTGCAATTGGGCCGCTCAAAGCAAAAATACAGGGGCTGATAGATAATATTTTCTCAAAAGGGAAGTATGATTATCAAAAAACCATCAAAGATGTAAGCCGGATGATAGCCTCTGTTCTTAATCTTGATGAAATTGCCAAACTTATTATGGCTACTGTTGTAAATGTAATGAAGGTTGACTACTGTGGCTTATTTTTATGCGATTTATCAGAGTCTGGTTGCAAACATTTTGCGAGCCGGGGAAAATATTCTGATTCCGTAAGTTCTATATCGATGGCCGATATTGATTCCATTGTTCAATATATTAAAAGGCAAAGGAGGCCGATTATAAGGAAAAAACTTATGGAACAATCAGGCGAGCCTGATATCCCGGATGTGCTTTCAGGTATGGACAGTCTATATGCAGAGATAATTTTTCCAATGATTTTCGAAAAAAGATTAAACGGTTTCATTGTGCTTGGTGAAAAGCTTTCAGGAGATCTTTTTACACCTGAGGACATGGATCTTCTTGAAACACTTGCCAGCCAGTGTGCTCTGGCAGTTGAAAATGCGCGTTCTTACAAACTGATTGATGATCTTAACAAAAACCTTGAAAAAAAGGTTAAAGAAAGGACTTTTGCTCTTCAAGAGGCTTTATCTGAAAAAGAACGCACTCAGGAACAATTGATACGTTCTGAAAGCCTTGCCGCAATCGGGCAACTGGTGGCAGGAACCGCCCATGAGCTGAATAACCCGCTTGCAAGTGTTACAAGCCTTATACAATCCACAATAGAGGATCTGTCTCAATGGGATAACAGTACGTTTTTAAACCATGGTATGATAGATGATCTCAGGTTTGCAGACAAAGAGTTAGGTAGAGCAAGGTCGATAGTTGCAAGCCTTCTGGGGCTCTCCAGGCAGACTCAAACCTATGAGGAGGCTGTTAATCTAAATTTGGTAATACAGGATGCGTTAAGGATACTATATAACCAATACAAGGGACGTGATATAGAAATAGTTGAAAATTATGACCGGGATTTACCTGATATCCGGGGAAATTTTGCTAATTTAGGCCAGGTAGTGATGAATATTATTAAAAATGGGATTCAGGCTGTTGAAGGCAAAAAAGGATTAATATCGCTTTCAACCCGCTTTGATAATGATACAAGGCAGGTTGTCTTTGAGTGCGAGGATAACGGCCCCGGCATTCCAAAATCTCATCGACAGGATATTTTTAAGCCGTTTTTTACTACAAAAGAGCTTGGTAAGGGCACGGGGCTTGGGCTATATATTTGCCATGAGATTATCAGGAAACATGGCGGCACCATAACAGTTGAATATTCCGACAAACAGGGGAGCAAATTTGTCATCAGTCTTCCTGTAGATGGCTGATAGATGAATAAGATTTTTGGTATTAGTTCACCGCAGAGCCGCAGAGAGCGCAGAGATTAACTTATTTTCTCTGCGATCTCTGCGTTTTGAGCAAAGCGAGCGGTGGATACGCTTTTCAAAAGATGGGCTGAATTTTACGATTTTTGCAATATCAATCAACGGGCTTGCTTGGGCGGCGAGTCGTGGTTATTATTAATGTTTTGGTCGGCTTTAAGACCCTGGCGAGAAAAGGAGACAATGGAAACAATACCTATAAAACTCGAATCGCTAAAGGAATATCTTGAAGAACGTTTCGGCAAACCAGTTGAGCTGACAGGAAGCGATAAACTCGGGGACTTTGCCGATACTATTAAAAAACTGGGTTACGGAGAAACATTTTTAATTACATTTCGGACAGGAGGAAAAGATCGGTCGGTAGTTTTTTCCACGATGAGGAAGGATAAATACGGCCACCAGTATTTATGGGACAGAGCGCATGTATTAATGTTTCAGTATGAGGCGGGCCAAAAGCTTCCAAAACATGCCCTTCCCCTTGATATAGGTTATTTTACAGAGAAGGGAAAGGCTCGTTCTGTTCATGATGCAAAGGCCTACTTCTTATTGACGGAAAAGGTGGAAGGGACTGATTACTTTTTAGACTTAAAGCGTCTTGCAACCGAGCCGATTACAAATACGAATATTGAGAGAGCAAAGGCGCTGGGTGAATATCTGGCGGAGATTCACAAAGAAAAAAAGGATCAGCCCGATCTTTATATCAGAAAGGTTAGAGATCTTATCGGCCACGGCGAATGTATAATGGGGATTATCGACGGGTATC
>JABMRH010000054.1 GCA_013202725.1 Desulfobacteraceae bacterium | reverse complement strand
AAGAAGAAGAGCTGTCTGAAGCCGCGATTCTTGAGAAAGTAAAAGCCTGCGCACAAAATGCCATGACTCCGAATCTTTTGCGTGTAATTAACGGTACCGGCGTTGTTGTGCATACAAATCTCGGCAGATCAATACTTGCCGCCGAAGCTGTTGAGAACCTGTCTCTTATTGCCGGCAGCTATTCGAACCTGGAGTTTGATCTGTCAAAAGGTGTGCGCGGTTCACGGTATAGCGCTGTTGAAGATGTACTGTGTGAAATTAGCGGCGCCCAGGCTGCTATGGTTGTGAATAATAACGCAGGCGCTGTCTTGCTCTGTTTGGAAACACTATCAAAGGGCAAAAAGGTTATTGTATCAAGGGGGGAGCTTGTTGAAATCGGCGGTTCATTCCGGATTCCGGATGTAATGGCAAAAAGCGGCGGAATTTTAAAGGAGGTCGGCACAACAAACCGCACTCATCTGAAAGACTATGAATCTGCAATAGAAAGCGACACAGGACTTCTCTTAAAGGTGCATAAAAGCAATTACAGCGTGGTGGGTTTTACGGCCGAGGTTCCTGTCAAGGATATGGTTGAGCTTGGAAAGAAATATCATATTCCTGTCATGGAAGACCTGGGAAGCGGAACCTTTATTGATTTTTCACAATACGGTCTGTTAAAGGAACCCACTGTCCAGGAATCTGTGGCAACAGGTGCGGATGTTGTGACTTTCAGCGGAGACAAGCTCCTTGGTGGTCCGCAAGCCGGCATAATTGTCGGTAAAAAGGATATTCTTGACCGGATAAAGCAAAATCCCCTTACAAGGGCGCTGCGGATAGACAAGCTGACACTCGCAGCTCTGGAAAGCACTTTGCGCCTGTATATGGATAAAGATAAAGCAATTGCCGCAATTCCTACTTTGCGTATGTTGACCCTTCCTTATGATGACATCGCAAAAAAGGCGGACAGGCTTGGCAATATACTGGAAAATATTGACGATGCCCGCCTTTCCATTAAGCTGATCGATCTATCTTCACGGGCGGGAGGCGGAGCGCTTCCGCTTCTTAAATTGCCCAGCAGGTGTGTTAGTGTCAACGTGAAAGGGCTGCCTGTTAATGCTGTCGAAAGATACATGCGCAACAATACGCCTCCAATAATAGGAAGAATAGAAGATGATTTGTTTATTATAGACCTCAGAACCATACAGGAGGATGAATTGCAGTTTATAGAATCAGCCTTCTCCAGAATGCTTAGAGATCTTTAAAAAATGCTCCATAAACACAATCAGCAAAAATTATTTCACGACCGCAGATTAACCCATCAATTTCTATTTTCCAGAACAGATTCCAAGCAGATGGCTGATAAAGCAGATGCCGGGTTATCTCTTGATTTGGATGAACTGAAAAGAGAATTCCCGGATATTTTGCATAATAGATCTTTGATCGATCATGCCATGAAAGCTCTTGATTCTTCATCGCATTTCGGAGCAATGGTTGTCCAGATTAACAGGCCGTCTCATGAGGACAAACCAGCAGATATAAACCAGGCAGATATAAGCCAGGCTTCAAATATCCTGCTTGATGTCGCTAAAACAATCGACCTTATATGCAGAAGCAACAATGGTATTTGGGGACAGACAGGAAACAGTATATTCGGATGTTTTTTCCCGGAAGCCGACGAATCCCTTTGCCAAGATATTGCCGAAAAGGTTAACCGCAATGTTGCAGACATTCAAAACAGAACAGTTACAATCGGAATAGCATTATATCCAACCATTGATTTCGATAAGGGCAAAATCCTTGATAACGCACACAAAGCGCTTCATCATGCCGCCTTTTTCGGCCCTGGCAGCGCTGTTTTTTTTGATACAATCAGCTTAAATATCAGTGGCGACCGGCTGTATCAGGAGAATGATATTAATGGTGCGATCGAAGAGTTTAAAACCGCGCTTATGCTTGACCCGTTAAATGTAAACGTTCATAATAGTCTTGGCGTATGTTACGGGGCTTTAGGGGCTTTTGAAAAGGCTCTGGAACATTTTGAGCAGGCAATTCAAATTGATCCCGGAGAAATCATGGCCTTACATAACGCTGGGATTGTCAACATCCTGACAAACAACAAGGATAAGGCTCTTCAATTACTGCTCAAAGCAGAAAGTATGGGAGAGGATATATTTGAAGTGGCATTTCAGGCAGGCAAACTTTATCTTAAAAAGGGAGAATTCGGAAAGGCAAGACAGCTGCTTGAAAAGGCTGTAAAGCTCAGGCCAAAATCAGGCACAGCCTTTAGATATCTCGGCGAATGTTATGCGGCAGTTCAAATGACCGATGAGGCGGTTTCTGCATATAAAAAGTCGATAAAGCTAAACCCAAATGATGCTTATTCATTATCAGCCCTTGGCCACCTGTTTGATCTTCAGGAGGAAAACCCTGAAATTACTACGATATTCTGTCAGCAGAGCGTAGATATCGCTCCTGAAAACGGCCTGTTCAGAAGCAGGCTTGCCAGTCTTTATTTAAAACAAAATCAGCTCAAAAAGGCTTTAACCGAGTTTGAAAAAGCACACGATCTTGGACATGATTCAATGGAATTTATTAAAAAGATCCGGGATATGCTACAGGACGGGCAAAACAGATGAAAAATATAATCTTAAATATACTTGAAGAAAGCATTAACGTTAAAGACAGGTTTATTAAAGGCAATATTGATCTTATTGTCAAAGGGGCGGAAAGGCTTGCCACATGCGTTGCATCCGGGAAAAAGATTCTTATTTTTGGTAATGGAGGCAGCGCCGCAGATGCCCAGCATATTGCGGCGGAATTTATCAACAGATTTCAAATTGAGCGGCCGCCGCTTGCAGCTATAGCCCTTACAACCGACACATCTGTAATCACAAGCATCGGGAATGATTACGGCTTTGATAAAATATTTTCAAAACAGATAAAGGCGCTTGGCAAAAAGGATGATATTGCATGGGGTATCAGCACCAGCGGAAATTCAGCAAATGTAATAAAGGGTATAAATGCGGCAAAAGAGATCGGGCTCTTTACAATCGGCTTTACAGGCCGTGGCGGCAAACTGGCCCAATGCGCTGATATGGTATTTCCGGTGGAATCTGATAAAACAGCGAGGATTCAGGAGGCGCATATTACACTGGGACATATATTTTGCGATATTGTAGAAAGAATCATTTTCCCTGAAGAGTTTGTTTAAATGTCAAATTCATTTACACCAATAGACTTAACAAATTTGAAAACATATCCGCTTGCAAATCGAAAAAGCAAGGTATCTGCTGACGATTTTGCAAAAAGGTGGACAAAGGGATCATCTTTTAAGGACTTTCTGGACTCTTTGCCGAATATACTTGCGGGCAGTCAAATCAAGGCGGTTATCTCTTCAATTGCATCGGCATATAAAATGGATAAAACCATTGTTTTGGCAATGGGGGCTCATGTAATTAAAGTCGGATTGAATCCTGTTGTGATAGACCTCATGGAACGCGGCATTATCAGCGCTGTTGCAATGAACGGAGCGGGAATTATTCATGATTTTGAAATCGCCATGACAGGTCGGACATCGGAAGATGTTGCAGCAGCCATTGGAGACGGTAGTTTCGGGATGGCCGGCGAAACCTGCGATTTTTTAAGCAATGCGATTATCAAAGCCCGTGAGCAATCAACAGGGCTCGGAGAAGCCGTAGGCATATCGATTATTGAAAAAAGCCTGCCGTTTATGGATAAAAGCATCCTTGTGGCAGGAGCTCGTTTAGGCATACCTGTCACAGTGCATATTGCAATTGGAACAGATATAATTCATATGCATCCTGCCTTTGATGCAGAGGCGGCGGGCGGAGCGAGCCACAGGGATTTCAGAACCCTTGCCTCCGTGATAAGCGGCCTGGAGGGAGGGGTTTACCTGAATGTCGGCTCTGCGGTAATACTACCGGAGGTTTTTTTAAAGGCAATTACACTTGTGAGAAATCTGGGCCATAAGGTGGATAATTTTACAACAATCAACATGGATTTCATCAAGCAGTACCGTCCTATGACAAATGTTGTCAACAGGCCTACGGCCAAAGGCGGGCAGGGTTTTAATCTTGTGGGTCATCATGAAATCATGTTGCTCCTTATAGCGGCCGGAGTGATCGAGCAAATTTAATCTGAGGAAATTATAATGCCGATTTATGAGTATCATTGTAATAATTGTGATAGAAATTTTGAACTCCTTATATTTGGGAAGGAGAAGCCGATTTGCCCTTCCTGCAAAAACAAAAAGGTAGTAAGATTGTTATCTGCGTGCGGATTCATGAGCAAGGGAAGCGGCGGCGAAACAGTAAAAACTTCTGCGGCTGACTCGTCGTGTACCGGCTGCGCGGCCGCCAGTTGTTCAAGCTGCGGGCACTGATGAAAAGAAAAATTAAAATCGGGACAAGGGGAAGCAACCTGGCGCTCTGGCAGGCCGGCTGGGTACAATCGGCTCTTTATAAAAAAGATCCCCTTTTGTCTGTTGAAATTGAGATCATAAAAACCAAAGGCGACAAGATTCTCGATGTGCCTCTTGCCATGGTTGGAGGCAAAGGTCTTTTTGTCAAAGAGATAGAGGAAGCTCTTTTAGACGGACGTATTGATATTGCCGTGCACAGCATGAAAGACATGCCTGCTGAAATACCTGACGGGCTGTGCATAGGCGCAATTCCGCAACGTGAACTATCGCAGGATGTTCTTATCTCTCAAAAAGAGGTTTTGTTTTCAGAGCTTTCAACAGGAGCCGGCATAGGCACCAGCAGCCTTCGCCGCAGCGCCCAGCTTCTGCATGCAAGACCGGATATCAAAATACTGCCCCTTAGAGGTAATCTTGACACCCGCCTTAAAAAGCTTGAATCCGGCGATATGGATGCAATTATAGTCGCCGCAGCAGGGGTAAAAAGGCTTGGTTTTGAACACAAGATTACCGAATACCTTAATGATGATATAATGCTGCCTGCTGTT
>JABMRH010000053.1 GCA_013202725.1 Desulfobacteraceae bacterium | reverse complement strand
TGAATTATACCAAAATAATTTGTCAGGTCAGCCACAGATTCACACAGATGAACGCAGATAGGTTTAAACACAAAGAAATCACAGATATTATTATTAGAAGTTTTAATGAAGCACAATTAATCAATTATTTGAACCTAAATTGAATAACCATGTAGCCCTGCTGGAACAGGATCTACGCTTTGTTCCGACAAGCTACGGGGGATACGCTCGCTATTGCAGTTCACAAGATTTATATATGATAATAAAAAAAACATCAGTGATAATCAGCGTAGATCGGTGGCTGAGTAATTACAAATAAATTAGGATGCAAAAATGAATATACTGATTAAAATTGTTTTAGGGCTTTTCTTTATATATTTTGTTTATTGCTGTCTTCTTTTGCTGATGCAGAGACAAATTTTGTTTCCCCGGCATCAAATCGTAATGCCTTCAGATGCGGAGTATAATATTCAGGGGATGGAGAAGATCTGGATAGAAACGTCTGGCGGGAAAATAGAAACATGGTTTCTGCGGCCTGAAAGTAACAGGCCTTCACCCGCAGTTATTTTCGCGCATGGAAATGCGGAAATAATCGATATGTGGCCGGCAACACTAAAAGGCTTCACTCAGCTCGGAATCGGGGTGTTGCTTGTCGAATACCCCGGTTATGGAAGATCAGAAGGATCTCCTTCTCAACGCAGCATTTCCGAGGCATTTGTTGCAGCCTATGACATGCTGATTAAACGCAAGGATGTCGATTCTTCAAAAATCATTCTTTTAGGACGCTCAATCGGCGGTGGCGCTATATGCACCCTGGCAACACAAAGGCCTTCGGCGATGCTTATCCTTAAGTCAACATTTATCAGTATCAGGTCGATGGCGTCAAAATACCTTGTTCCCGGTTTTATTGCGCCCGATCCATTTGATAATCTTTCTGTTGTCGGTTCATACAACGGGCCGGTACTGATAATTCACGGAAAAAACGACGAACTTATCCCTTACCAGCAAGGACTTACCCTATATAAAGCAGCTAAGCAGGGAACACTGCTTACCTATGACTGCGGTCATAATGATTGCCCTCCGAGCTGGGACAAATTCTTTCAGGATATAGAACCGATGCTTCATCATGCCGGCTTTATAAAAAAGCTAAACTGAGCCAGCCCATATTTTTTAGTGACCGTGTTCGTGAGGACCGTGTTCGTCTAAATGTTCATGGGTATGCTCATCTGCCGGTCCGCTGTGAGCATGTTCATGGCCGTGCTCATGCTCGTGAGAGTGCGCATGCCTCGTCTCTCCGTGTAAATGGTCGTGCGCATGTACATGTTTATGCATATGTTTCCCTTCCATGATAAAGCCTCCTTTTCATAAGTTGAAAAGCCCTTCGTGGACTAATTTTCTTAAATATAAACACCAACGACTAATCAGTCAATCAAATTATCCACTCCAGGATTTGAGCCCGGCTCGTTAAGTTAATGCCTATTGGTTTGTTTTGGTTATTTTGGGTAAGAATTGAAATAATCGAAAAAATATATTGACTTATATTAACTTATTAAATATAAGCCAAAACTATCTCAAGCAAAGGAGAATAAGATATGAAACAGTTACTTTCAACCAAAGAGGTTGCGCAGTTTCTGGATATTAATGAAAAGATGGTATATAGCCTTGTTGCCGAAAAGGGGCTTCCGGCAACAAAAATCACAGGCAAGTGGCTTTTCCCGCGATATTTGGTGGAACAATGGATTGAAACCAATACCATCAACTATCCAAAGCCATCAACCTCTCTTCCTCCTTACCAGGGTTTGCTGATAATAACCGGAAGCAACGACCTGCTCCTTGATAAAACTATTTCCCTTTTCAACACACTATATCCCGACCATGTGGCTGTTTTTGGGAACCTTGGGAGCATGGGCGGGTTGAGGGCTTTGCGGCAAAACCTGTGTCATATGGCATCAAGCCACCTTCTCCAGGAAAATGAAAATGAATACAATTTTGATTTTGCCACCAAAGAACTGGAGAAAATGCCTGCTGTAGTCAATTTCTGCAAACGTGAGCAGGGCATACTGCTTCAAAAAGGGAACCCAAAAAAAATCAATAGCATTGCCGATATCGCCAGGCAAGGGATAAAAATAGTCAACCGGCCTCTTAGCACAGGAACACGTCTTTTATTCGACAGGGAACTAAACAATGCGGGAATCAAGGGAGAAAAGATCGAAGGCTACCATAACGAACTGTCCCGGCACATGGATGTAGGCCTTGAAATATTGGCCGGCCGCGCCGATGCCGGTCCGGGTATTAAGCCGGTAGCCTCTCTTCTCGGCCTTGAATTTATACCTGTTCGCTGGGAGCGTTATGATCTTCTCATCACAAAGGATAGGTTTTTTGATAAAGGGGTGCAGCTTTTCCTTGGTCTGCTGCAAGAGCCGGCCTTTTATGATCTAACTAAAATGTTTGACGGTTATGATGTAAGTATAAGCGGTAAAGTAATTTTCCAACAAGAAACTTAACAGAAGGAGAGTGTAATGAAAAAAAGTGCAGTGTGGATTTTAACTGTGGTTTTCATGATGTATATAGTTCCCGGGACAACCATAGGGGCTGACAAGCTACTAAAGATGTCCACAACAACGAGTACGGAAAATTCCGGATTGCTTGATGTATTGCTGCCTCAATTAGAGAAGGATACAGGCATTCAAGTTAAGGTCATTGCAAAGGGTACAGGAGCCGCAATAAGAGACGGAATGGACGGAAATGTGGATATCATCTTTGTGCATGCAAAAAGCAGGGAAGAGAAGTTCGTCAAAGACGGCTATGGTGCGTATAGATTAGGGGTAATGCATAATGATTTTGTGATTGTCGGCCCTGATGCAGATCCTGCCGGAATTAAAGGTAAACGCACTGCTGCTGTGACTTTAAAAACAATTGGAAAAAACAAGGCCAAGTTTATCTCTCGTGGGGATGACAGCGGCACACACACCAAAGAACAGGCGCTCTGGAAAGCCACCGGATTATCCTTAAAGACAGAAACCACCGAAATCATAAAAAAGGGGAAAAAAGAAAGCGTCTCCTTTCAGCACCCTGTCGGACTTGGGAAATGGTATCTTTCAATAGGGCAGGGCATGGGCAAAACCCTGACATACGCTGAGGAAAAGCAGGCATACACCCTCGTAGACCGTGGAACTTACCTGAAGTATAAGTATGGCCGAAAGCAGGGCCTTGATCTTGAGATCCTCTGTGAAGGTGACCCCGAGCTTTATAACCCTTATGGAATTATCCCGATCAACCCTAAGAAATATTCCCACGTTAAGTTCGAGTTGGCTGATCGGTTTGCTAAATGGCTGGTATCGCCAAAAGCCCAGGCTATAATAGCTAATTACAAGATAGAGGGGCGACAGGCCTTCTTTCCTGATGCAGTCCCTGATGCCAAATAACACCTAGCACTTAACACGGTTCGTAAAAAGTCATTTTGTACGTCACTCCCGCGAAAGCGGGAGTCCAGTAAATTCAATGCGTTCTGGATGCCGGATCAAGTCCGGCATCCAGAACGCATTGAAT
>JABMRH010000052.1 GCA_013202725.1 Desulfobacteraceae bacterium | reverse complement strand
CGGGAAGATCTCCCCGAAAATGTTGATCTTCATATCGCTACGAATTAAACGTACCAAGTGATATTTGCCGGTTGTCGGTTTCTTTAACCGATGTCTGGGAATTTCAATATCATTCGGCGGGAATCGCAGCTTAGCTTTCGATACTGTAAGGGCCTTCAGCGGTGTTTTGCCACCGATCTTACTATAGCGATATCTGCTGTTATGGCGCTGTTCAAACGCCAGAGAACCAACCTTCAAATCGTTTAGTGAGAACATCTCCTTTTTGCTTAGAAACATTTGCTGGTAACGATCATTGAAACTTTCGACCATTCCGTTTCTCCAAGGCTCGGCCATCGGCACAAACCATGGTTCAACCCCGTTTGGCAAACACAGCCGGATGAGCGGCCCCATGCCGCGTGGATGTGTCGGGCTTCCGAAGAATGACATGGCGTTGTCAACTTGGACATGATTGGGAACCCCCATGCGTTTCCAGATAGTCCAGAAACCGTCTAAGATCGCTTGGCCTGACTTACAAAGATCTGGATGCAAATCACACCGGACAGTTGCCGTATCGATGACATTCAGGCTGTAAAACCGGACTGGCCCTTTCAAATAGCATGGACCAACCAGGTCGGCTTGGTGAGTCTGGTTCGGAAACAGCGATGGCAAATTAGGATATGCTGTTCCCTTGGCTTTATATTTGCCAGTTCTACGATGAGTCAACTCGTTCCGGCTTAGGATTCGATTGATGGTTCTTATAGATGGAAGTGGCTCTACTCCCAAATCTTCCAACTCCCACCGGATTGCCTGAGCGCCGCAGAATAAATCCTGGTTATAGAGGCTGCAACCTCTTCAACCTCTGTTGGCGTACGGACTGGATTAGATAGAGGGCGTCGAGACTGACTTTTACTCCAAGAATCATCGCCAGAGAGGGATCTCTCAATCCACTTATAAAGCCAAGCCTTGGACTTGCCGAGTGAGGCACAGATTGAATTAGGACTCTCTCCGTTCCTGAATCGTTGTACTGCCAGCAACCGTTGTTGTTTTATTTTGTTTTTCATGGATACCTCCTGAGTTAATAGGTGTCCATGAGCATGAACGTGATTGCTATTCGATTGTCAAAGAACTATTAAATAAAAATCTACGATGTCGTGGCACATCTTGCAGTCCACGATGTCGTGGCACTTACCACCTAACACTTAATAAACATGATAAGCATTGAAAATCTATCCAAAAGCTACGGCGACCACGTTCTGTTTGATAGCGTAAGTTTCAGGATAAACGCCCGGGAACGGGTTGGCGTTGTCGGACGAAACGGGCATGGTAAAACCACCCTGTTCAGGCTCATCACCGGAGAAGCGCACCCGGATTCAGGAGTGATCACCACGCCTAAGAACTATTGTGTCGGTTGTGTCCGCCAGCAGATTGAGTTTACCAGGGATACGGTTCTGGCCGAAGGCATGACAGGACTTTCCGAGGCCGAACAGGATTATCATTGGAAGGTTGAAAAAATCCTGTTTGGACTGGGATTTACTGCATCGGACATGCAGCGGCACCCCGGAGAATTCTCCGGCGGTTTCCAGGTACGGCTGAATCTGGCCAAGGTTTTAGTTGCCGAGCCGGATCTGCTGCTCCTGGATGAGCCCACCAATTACCTGGATATAACCTCCATCCGATGGATTACCCGTTTTCTGTCCGGCTGGCCCCGCGAACTTATGCTTATCACCCATGACCGCAGCTTTATGGACGGCATCGTGACCCACACCTTGGGTATTCATCGCAGAAAGATTCGCAAAATCGCCGGAAATACCGAAAAATACTATTCGCAGATTGCCCTGGATGAAGAAATCTATGAAAAAACCCGGATCAACGATGAAAAACACCGAAAGGAAACCGAGCTGTTCATCAACCGGTTCAGGGCTAAAGCCAGGCTGGCAAACCTCGTCCAGTCCCGTATCAAGACCCTGGCCAAAACGGAAAAACGGGAAAAGCTGGAGACTATCAAATCTCTTGGCTTTTCATTTCGAGCCAAACCGTTTTCCGGAAAGCATGTGATGAGCGTGCAAAACCTGAGATTTTCCTATGATACGGAAAAGCCGCTAATCCAAAATCTGGATTTTACCGTTACCGCCGGTGAACGGGTCTGCGTGGTAGGCAAAAACGGCAAAGGCAAAACCACTTTGCTCAAGCTTCTGGCCGGTCGTCTCACGCCGCAGTCTGGAGAAATCGTTTACAACCCGAACATAACCCGGGGTGTTTTCGAGCAAACCTACATAAAAAGTCTGGTGGACACCCGCACGGTGGAAGAAGAAATCCTTTATTCACACCAGGATGTGGATCGTCAGACAGCCAGAAACATCTGCGGGGCCATGATGTTTTCCGGTGACGATGCGCTTAAAAAAATCAGCGTACTTTCCGGTGGTGAAAAAAACCGGGTAATGCTGGGCAAGCTCATGGTCACGCCGGTCAACCTGCTGCTACTGGATGAGCCCACCAACCATCTGGATATGGATGCGTGCGACGCCCTGCTTGCGGCCATCGACAACTTCAACGGCACGGTCATTATGGTGACCCATAATGAAATGTTTCTCCATACCCTTGCCAAAAATCTCATCGTCTTTAGAAACGACCACCTGGAGGTTTTTCACGGGGGGTATCAGCAGTTTCTGGAAAAAGGCGGATGGGAAGATGAAGATCGTACCGTAAAACCGGATTGGATCGAAGATTCAGTTGAACACAGGGCCAGCAGGCTAAACCGGAAAGACCTGCGTAAAAAGCGGTCTAAAATCATCATTGAAAAAGGAAAGACATTAAAACCCATGGAAGACCGTATGTTGAAGGTGGAAGAAGAAATAGAACGCAGCGAAAGTAAAATCGCACAGATCAATAAAGACCTGGTCTCGGCTTCCCAGCGCGGTGACGGCTCAAAAATTGCCGATCTTTCCAGACAGCTTAACACCCGGCAGGCCGCCGTTGACAGCCTATACAATGAACTTGAATCCCTGACAATTGCTCTGAAAAAAAAGCGGGCTGAATTTGAAAAACAACTGGAGAACCTGGAAGCAATGACTTGAGCTAATCCTCAGAAGTTGAAACCAGCCCTCTCATCAGTTTTATTCTACTTCGCCTCTTTTTAGCTGCCAGCAGGCGTTTCCTTGATGCAAAGGTCGGTTTGGTCTTAATGCGGGGTTTAGGTTTTTCAGCGGCTTTTTGAATTAATTTAATCAGACGGTCGATCGCATCCTGCCGGTTCCCTTCCTGTGTTCGAAACCGTCTGGCCTCGATAATAAGAATCCCGTGTTCTGTAATTCTTCTACCAGCAAGCCGGGTCAAGCGATAACGAACCTGATCAGAAAGAGAAGTGGAATTTTTTACATCAAAGCGAAGCTGAACAGCCGTGGAAACCTTATTGACATTCTGGCCTCCCGGGCCTGATGCCCTTATAAACCGGAACTTAATCTCATTTTCGCTTATTTTAATATCAGGTGTGATGTAGATCATGTAGGCAGCTTACATCATCATTGTTTTTTTCTCAAGAACAACAAATATAGACCCCTTATACTCCCTTATACATTATATCGTATTTTTAAATTCCGTTCGTGTATTGTTTACCAGTTCCAATTACAGCACGTGAGCGCCGAGTATACGGGTATTGCTTTAATGGATAGAGGACTTAACCTTGTGTTGCAGGCTGGTCCCGCAAATGCACGCCTGACTCGATTTCTGTGTCACCCCGTGCTTTTGTGTTACTCTGCCTCAGCAGAGCCACTGCCTTCCGAGGCACCGTCACCGGATACCCCGTTGTGATAACACTATGCCCTTCGCCTCCATCTGGCTGGGCTTGGGACTTGCCTTGACTTCCATAATTGGAAGGTATAGGCTCACCCTTAAGCGTTTATAATATAAAAAATATGATAAATTGAGGAGTTTGAATTATGAAGATAAATCCGGATTTTATTTCTCCTTGTGGTCTTTATTGCGGAGTCTGTGCCATTTATATCGCACACCGTGATAATAATCACAAATTCAAGGAGCTGTTAGTGAATCTTTACAAAGGAGAAGTCCCCGGCAAGGGCACTCTTCCTAATAGTGAAAATCTTTCAGCAGAAGATATACGATGTAACGGGTGCTTATCTGATGATCTGTTTATTCATTGCAAGCAGTGTGAGATCAGGACCTGCACAAAAGAGAAAGGTTACACCGGATGTCATCAATGCGATGAATTTCCTTGTCAGTATATTGAAAATTTTTCCATGACTATTGGCAAAAAGGTTATGTTGCGAGCTATTCCGTATTGGCGAGAGGTTGGTACCGAAAAATGGGTTCAAGACGAAGAAGCCCGCTACATTTGTCCAGAATGCGGCAATAAAGTTTTCCGGGGTGCTGTCAAATGCAATCAGTGTAAAGCGAAGTTGGATCTGGACTAATGTTTTCTTATCAAGACAATAGCTATTTCATCCACAACCCCATAACATCCGCATGAAGCCAGACATAAAAAGCTGGCGCTTTTCCCGCTGCTTATGCGGGTTATGTTTGGAAAAAGTTTTATCACAAAGAGCTCATCAGCAGTGGTAAATGAGGGAGAATTTATAAGTGGTCCTTCTCAGGTCTTTTGCCCGAAGGTTGGCGCAGACCAAATTCGGTCAAAAATCCCTGGCCAAACCGGACGAGCTATCTATTTTGAAGCAGCAACCTGGCGCGCGTGTTTACGTCGGCTTAGTCTTACTGGCGATGAGTTTTTTGATAAGTTTGCCGGTTCTGGCTTTATTGGGGTACCTGTCGGTGAAATTGACCAAGCCGATGATAATCGCAGTTGGCGGCCCTGTTGTTTTCTTATGGGTGCATATCATGTTCGGGGTGGGCGTTTATCTGGCCGGGAAGAACTACGCTTTAGAGGTGCTGCATTGGGCGACCAAGCGATTTCTACAAAAATATGCATAGCTGAATTTTACTATGATATCAAGTAAACAAAGAAAATAAAAAAACATAACCAAATGCTTTGCTCGGATTGGGGCTACGCTGCCGCTTCACACCGGCAGGCGACTTTGTCTTTCAGACGAAAAAGACGGTTTTCGTTCAGGTGCTATTAATGACGGCAGTGGAAAAACAGAGAGGCCGCAGGAGGTTTTGATGAAAGAGAGGGTGAAAATTATTGAGGGAGATATAACAAAACAGGCGGTGGACGCTATTGTCAATGCGGCCAACACTACTCTTTTGGGAGGGGGAGGGGTTGATGGGGCCATACACAGGGGGGCCGGGCCGGAACTCTTGGAAGAGACCAGACAGATAGGCGGTTGCCCCACGGGCG